>JBKJMR010000643.1:0-7909 GCA_046596275.1 Bacteroidia bacterium
TTCTTTCGATTCACGGATTAACAGCACGGCGTAACCAATGGCAATACCATTTTCACTTGCAACATAGCAGCTGCCATTTGGATCATGCATAAAGTTTTTTAAAACTTTTTCTAGTGCATCCCTGTTGTAAGGTTTAAAAATTGCCGGGTACAGGCTGGCGTGCAGGTTAAAAACCTCTTCGCTGAGCTGTGTAATTAATTTGTAGTCCTTCGTTGCCGTAATGGTGATCATACTAATCCATCATCGCTGCCGATTTCCCTCTTGAATTCGCAATCACATACCGAAGCGAAACTTCAAATCCCCCACGCGCATTGCTGGCGGTTTTTAATTCGGAGAGATTTAAATCATAGCTCATGCCTAAACGGAAACCGTTAAATTCATAAGCCGCTGCAAGCACAGCAGCATCCGCCCAACGATAATAAGCCCCAAGAGAAAATGCGGCAGGCTTTTTCCTGTCGGTGTAGCGCGATGCATCTTGCATTAAATATTTAAACATCATACCGGCATTTATTTCATGATGTCCCCCTTGTATCAATACAATGTAAGCAGGCTCAAGCACAAGGTTCCTGTTCTTCAATCCGATCTCCGCATTACCATGCGCAACAAATTTCATCGGCAGGCGCTGATTACCGTCATCGTAAAAACTATACACCGGCCTGTTGATGTGCTTTAATGCAAATCCTGCTGTAAAGCTCATTCCGTCATTCGAGCTTAATGTTCCGTGACCTTTTCCATAGAACCACGCAACACCTGCACCGAAATCTGAAAAACTATGATTTCCGAAATTCTGCGTTTCACCTGTCGGGCGGCCCGCATCGAACGTCATGCCGTCATATTGCCTGTCCCAGTTTAAATTTCCGTAAGTCAAACTGCGCTGGCCAAAACCACCGTAAAGCCCGACGGAAATTAAATTTTTATCATCAGCAGCAAGCACACCCGAAAAATGCAACTGACCTGTTGTTGTTCCCATTTGCCCTTCGCCTGCTTTGTCAGAAAAAACGTCCAGCCCTACTCCAAGGTGTGAGCCGTTTGATTTTTTCAGCACCATCATATCACCACTTACATTAAAAGTTCGGTAAGGCGTGCTGCTCACACTTTTCCATTGATCCTTAAAATTGACAACGGCACGCATCTTATGTGATAAGCCGGCGTTAGCAGGATTCAGCAGCAAAGGCATTTCTGTCAGCTGCGAAAAATGCACATCCTGCGCTAAAGAAAAAAGCGGCAGTAAGAGAGTGGCAGTGGCAGTAAAAAAGCGTTGAATGTTTTTCATTTGATAGCAATTTCAAATAAGAATTTTATTTTTTGTCAGTGAAACGAAAGTTATTTTACAAGCGTTATCGTTCCTTGTTTTTCAACCAGCGTTCCATCCAGTAAAGTTGCCCTCAGGAAATACGTGAATACAGCTGCTTCACAGTCTTGTCCTCTCCACGTTCCATCCCATCCGTTTTGCGGAATTTTAGTAGTGAACACTTGTTCGCCCCAGCGGTTGAATACCTGGAAATCCATGAACTCAATACAATTTCCGCGTACGTAAAGTGTATCGTTGCTTCCATCAGCATTCGGTGAAAATGCATTCGGAATAAACAATTCACCACATGGCATTTCTACCGTTACAGTAACCGAATCAATTCCCGTACAGCCGTTAATGTCTGTCACTGTCAATGTATAAACAGTTGTTACCGTTGGTGAAGCTATCGGGTTCTGACAATTCGTACAGCTCAGATCAGTTGACGGCGACCAGCTATACGTTACACCACCCGATCCGGTGAGTATCGTTGTCTGGCCCGAAGTAATCGTTACAGATGGTCCTGCATTTGCGCTTGCATTCCCGGTATTCGAAATAACTACTACATCAGTCGCAGAACATCCGTTTGCATCGGTAGTAGTCACCGTGTATGAACCAGCAGGAACGTTTGTGATCGAATCATTGGTTGCAGAATTGCTCCATGAATAAGTGTACCCCGGGTTTCCGCCGGTTGAGGAAACACTTGCGCTTCCGTTGGCGAGATTACAATTCTCAGGCGTGCTTGTGCTGGTATTAACGATTTGTGCAGGCTGCGTCAATATAACAGTTTGTGTTTGCGGACAACCTGTACTATCTGTTACGGTTACAGAATATGTTCCTGCTTGTAATCCAGTAGCAGTTGCACCAGTTCCACCATTCGGCAACCAGTTGTAGGTGTAAGAACCGGTTCCGCCACTCGCATTCACCGTTGCCGATCCGTTCGATCCGCCAAAACAAGAAACGTTTGTGGAAGACTGAATAGTCACCACCGGGTTCGGATTCACAGCTACGGTGATCAGAGAAGTATCTGTTGGTGTTCCGCAACCGTCACTTACCACCAGCGTGTAGGTAGTAGTTGTTGCAGGTGAAAATGTTTGTGTTGCGCCGGTAACATTCCCCGGATCCCAGGTGTAGGTTAAGTTTCCATCACCACCCGAAGCTGCTGCATTCAGCGTTACCGGGTTGCCCGAACAAATTGCAGTATCAGCAATCGGGTTCGTTGTAAGCGCAGGATTAACAGTTACAGTAATGTTCTGTGGTGCAGAAGTACAACCTAAAGAATCGGTTGCAGAAACTGTATACGTGGTGGTTGTAACAGGAGAAACCACTTGTGGCCCCGGACCTGAAAGACTATTGCTCCAGTTAAACGTATACGGTCCTGTTCCATTCGAAGGAACTGCATCGATCGGCGTAGATTGGCCTATGCAAATTGTTCCGGCACCTGAAGTAGAAAGCTGCACCGGGCCATTTACAAAAACAGTAACCGAATCCGATCCTAAACAGGCATTGGCATCAGCAACGTTTACAGTGTAAGTAGTTGTAGCGGTTGGAAATGCATTTGTGCTTGCCGCGCCGGGAGTCTGAAGTGATCCGGCCGGTGACCACGAATAGGTATTGCCACCCGAAGTACTGAGCACAACAGTATCGCCCGAACAAATGGTAACATCATTCCCTGCAAACACGGTTAGCTGATTGGCAACATTCACCACAATGGTATCATTCAACACACATCCTGCAGCGTTAGTTCCTGTCACCACATACGTAGTAGTTGCAACAGGATTCGCAACAGGATTCGGAATATTCGTTGCGCTCAATCCGGCAGCAGGCGACCATGAATAGCTGGTTGCTCCTGATGCATTCAGCTGAATAGCGCTGTTCGGACAAATTTGCACATCAGTTCCAGCATTGGTTGCCGGCAACGCATTGGTTGCTATAGCTACAGTATCCTCATCGGTGCAACCATTTGCTGCGGTAACAGTAACCACGTATGAAGTCGGTGTTGCAGGTGCGACAGATTGCGTAGCACCCGGTGAATTCGAAAGTGATCCGCCATTCCACACATATGTACCGCCACCTGTTGAGGTGATCATGATGGTTGTACCGCTGCAAATCGTAGTGTCATTCGAAGCCACTGCTGTTGGACGTGGATTTACAGTTACGGTAATGGTATCGCTGGTAAAACAACCATTGCCGGCAGTTAAGCGTACGATGTAAGTGGTGGTTGCTGCAGGAAAAGCATCCGGGTTTGAAATGTTCGCATTGCTTAATCCTGTTGTAGGTGTCCAGGAGAATGATCCTGTTCCCGATGCGCTTAATTGTGTTGTATCACTTGTACAAATGCCAACGTCAGGTCCAACAGAAGTTGTCGGTGTAAGATTCACATTGATCAGAACCGAATCAGAATTCTGACAACCGAATCCATCTGTTACAGTTACCGTGTACGTTGTGTTTGTCAATGGAGAAACAGTTTGTGCTGCACCATTTGCATTTACAAGCGCGCCACCATTCCAGGTATATGTTCCGCCGCCGGTTGCAAGAAGTGAAGCAGGATCACCAGAACAAATGGTCTGATCAGAACCGGCGTTTGGTGTTGGCAATGGATTTACTGTCAATGTAACTTGTGTTGTTGCTGTACAACCGTTTCCATCTGTTACGTTAACCGTGTAGGTAGTGGTTGCAGCAGGAGAAACTGTTTGAGATTGTCCGTTTGCGTTGATCAATACATCACCATTCCAGTTGTAATTCGTTCCGCCTGTTGCGTTCAATGTTGCACTTTGCCCGGCACAAATTGCAGCGGGAGTTGAAGTAGCTGTTGGCACCGGTAATGGATTTACGGTTACGGTTGTTTGTGCTGTAGATGTACATCCGTTTCCGGCGGTTCCTGTTACGGTATACGTTGTTGTTGTCCCAGGAGAAACAGAAATTGGTGAGCCCGAAATATTACCGGGATTCCAAACATAGGATGTTGCGCCGCTACCGGTAAGATTTGTTGATCCGCCAACACAGATGGCAGGTGAAGAAGCTGTGGCAGTTACTGTTGGCGTTGGATTTACTGTTACAGTTGTTTGTGCGGTAGAAGTACAACCGTTTCCTGCAGTTCCTGTAACGGTATAAGTTGTTGTTATTGCAGGAGAAACAGAGATCGGTGAGCCCGAAATATTTCCAGGGTTCCAGACATAAGTTGCAGCGCCACCACCTGTGAGATTGGTAGAATTACCGGAACAGATGGTCGGTGATGAAGCTGTTGCAGTTACCGTTGGAGTTGGATTTACTGTTACAGTTGTTTGTGAGGTAGAAGTACAACCATTGCTCCCTGTTCCTGTAACTGTATACGTTGTTGTAGTTGCAGGAGAAACTGTAATCGGTGAGCCGGAAATATTTCCCGGATTCCAAACGTAGGAGGATGCGCCGCCACCGGTGAGATTGGTAGAGTTGCCGGAACAAATTGTCGGAGCAGATGCTGTTGCTGTAACTGTAGGTGTTGGATTTACTGTTACTGTAACCTGTGCGGTGCTGCTGCAACCTGCTGTTAATCCTGTAACGGTATAGGTTGTTGTTCCGGAAGGTGAAACAGTTATAGGCGAACCGAAAATATTTCCGGGGTTCCAGACATAAGTTGTTGCGCCGCTGCCGGTAAGATTGGTTGAACCGCCGTTACAAATGGTGGGTGCGGATGCTGTGGCTGTTACAGTAGGTGTTGTATTTACTGTAACTGTTACCTGTGCTGTGGAAGTACAACCGTTTCCTCCAGTTCCTGTAACGGTGTAAGTAGTTGTCGCGGCCGGTGAAACAGAGATCGGCGAGCCGGAAATATTCCCGGGATTCCAGACATACGTAACTGCGCCACCACCTGTAAGGTTTGTTGAATTGCCTGTACAGATTATGGGAGATGCTGCCGTTGCAGTAACAGTGGGTGAAGGATTCACAGTGATCGTACGCGTGGCCGTTCCGGAGCATCCTGAAGTGGTTCCTGTAACGGTGTACGTTGTGGTGGTGGTTGGTGAAACCGTGATCGGAGATCCTGAAATATTTCCAGGGTTCCAGACATAGGATGTTGCACCACTTCCTGTGAGCGTGGTGGAATTGCCCGAACAGATTGTGGTGGAAGATGCGGTTGTTGTAACTGTTGGTGTTGGTGTAACTGTAACAGTAATTTGTGCTGTGTTTGAACATCCCGGTCCTACTGTTCCTGTAACCGTGTAGGTGGTAGTTGTTGTCGGTGAAACCACTACTGAAGTTCCGTTAAGATTTCCCGGATTCCAGTTGTAGGTGGTTGCTCCTGCACCGGTTAATGTAGTGGATGAGCCGGAGCAAATCGGGTTGGTTGAAGCGCTTGCGGTGACTGTAGGAGCTGGTCCGACAGTTACCGTTACAGGCTCTCTCCACCATCCCGCGCACGTTCCTACCCAATACGTTGTTGTTACAGCAAGCGGACCTGTATTATAGCTGGCGCCGGTAAAGATCGGTGTACCACCAACAGCGGCTGTGTACCAATTTATGACCGCACCCGGAGGAAGTGTTCCTGTAATTACAGCGGTAAGCGTTGTGGAGTTACCTGTGCAAATGGTAATATTGGTGAGTGTAATATCAAAATTAGAGATCGTAGCATTATTCGTACCGGGGCAGCCGCGTGTGGCACCATTGGGAGTGAATTCAGTGACAGCAGCTGAATTTGTGGTTCCGTTATTTCCGCCATTTGAATTTCTTGCCGGTGTTCCCGATGAAACAGAAATGTATCCACCACCCCCTCCACCACCCGGACCTTCACCTTCGTTGGTGGAAAAAGTAAGGTTGATGACCTGGTTACCGCCATTGCCGCCATTGGTGTTAATTGTAAGCGTATTTGCCACTCCGCCAATTGCGTTGAGCACAACTGTTCCGCCGGCACCACCACCACCCGCTGCATCGATCCCGGTAATAGGACCTGAACCGCCCACTCCATTTGCACCATTCAATCCATTAGAATTAATAGTTCCCGATCCGCTGATGGTACCGAAGCACATCAGATAAATTAATCCGCCACCATCACCACCAATTCCACCCCCGCTCTGGTTCTGATCGCCTGCACCGCCACCGCCTCCAAGGAAAAGCCGGCCTGTGGTATAATCAAGCGGTCGCCCGCCTAATCCGGTTGCTTCGTGATTCCTGGAATCGCCGCCCCATGCAGCGTTGCCGGGAGGAACAGTTAGTGCATTCTGATTGTTTCCACAGAACGTGTAACCGCCTCTTCCGCCACCGGCAGAATTAGCAGTGGTACGTAAGTTCATTGTTCCTGCGGGCGGTTCAATCGACCACGCAGTTCCCCATCCAGCCGCAGACTGATCGGGCACGCCCATTCCACTCCACATTGCTGTTGGACTGGTTGAATTGGGCGCATTAGCACCACCGCCGCCGCCGGCATTATGTCCGTCGCCACCACCACCGCCATTCGCTCCGGGTGCGCGGCAATATCTGCCACCAAAAACATCATACTCAGCCTGGTAACCAGCAACACCTTCACCTTTTTCGGCTCCCAGCGCGCTGCCTGTGCTGAAGGTTGTATTTACTCCGAAACTGGAGAAATTATCCCCCACTAAAGATCCGCCGCGAAAACCTTTTCCATCTGCGAAAATTGCTCCGCCGGCATTTACAACTGTGTTTCCCTGTACTTCTACTGCGAGCACACCGCCCACAGTTCCATTCCAGTCATCGCAGGTTAAAACGCCACCGGAATTTACAGTAAGTGTTGTATAGCGCGGCACGCGTATGACCATTGGCTTACGGGCTGTTCCGCCATTGGGAATATATTGATTTGTGGTTCCGCAGTCAATGATGATTGTAGTTGCATTCGGAACGGAAACTACCTGCCGGAATTCGTATAAACCTGTGCTGTAATAATCGGCGGAGCTAAGTACCTTCCCCCATGTTGTATCTGAACCGGAAGCTGTAGGGCCGTTAATGATGGTTCCCTGCGCCTGGTAGATCATGATCAGATCGCCGGGCTGTAAGCTGCTGGCGAATCTTGCATTGGCGTTGAGGGCGCTGTTTGTTACGGTAATAGAGGTGCTTCCTGCTGCTATGAAGGCTGTAATTGCTGTGTATTCATTCACGATCGTGTTTGCCGCAGTAACGGTACGCGGACCGTGAACACCTTGTTGAGCGAATACGTTTTGAGCAAAAAATAAGACAGGCAGAAAGAGAAGGGTAAAATACCGGATCATGAGTTATGAATTAAGGTGGTGGGCCAAGGTACTAATGTAAGAAAAATGCAGGAAAAAAGGATGTACGATGTACGAATTACGATGTACGATTTAAAGAAGAAAGGAATTACGGATTACAAATTACGGGATTACCGATTACTGGACTACAGGATTACCGATTTGGATCGGAGGATGGGGAATTTAAGGTGGTTGTAAAAAAGCACATCTTCTGAATAGCCCTGATGGAGGTATTGTTGGAGCTCTTTTTGTTTTTTTAAATTCAACCCTCAAAGCGTTTCAAATGCTTTGAGGGTTGAATTTAAAAAACAAAAAAGCGACTACCGAGAGCAGGAACAATGCTTCTAAAAAATGAAAATGATTCCGCTTCAAAAAACACACTTTTTCACTCTGACAAATCGTAATTCGTAATTCGTAATTCGTA
>JBKJMR010000305.1:0-10069 GCA_046596275.1 Bacteroidia bacterium
AAAAAGGAATTATTGTCCAGTTTGAAAAAACGATTCCACTGGAAAATATCCAGGACGTTTCTTTTATTGAAGGCCCGTTATTACGCCATTTTAATTTGGCTGTGCTGAAAGTTGAAACGGCAGGAGGCTCACAGCATTATGGGAATCACATGCGGCTTGTTGGCATTATTGATGCGCATCAGTTCAGAATGAAAGTGCTCGAACAACGCTCACTTCTGAAACAAAAACAGGAGACAGCCGGAAGCCCTGAGTTGATGGTAGAGATCAGGGATAGCCTATTGCGCATTGAAGAGCTGTTGAAGAAAAAATAAGCATCGGAAAAATCCATTTTCTCCAATACAAACACACATTTTTCCCCAAAAACAGGCTTAAAAAAATCCCCGTAAATCGTCAGTTGAACTGAGGAATTACGGGGATTTTTTATACCTTCGTATTATGATAGTCAGGAATATCGAAGCCCGCGTTTTGAAAATGATGAAGCAATTTCCGGCGGTGGGATTGATTGGTCCGCGGCAGTGTGGGAAAACAACAGTTGCGCTTTCCTTTCAAAAAAAGTCTTCTAAAAATGTAGCTTATTTTGATTTAGAAAGTCCCGCCGATCTCCGGAAATTTTCTGATCCTGAATTATTCATCCAGCAGCTCGATGCCACAACAATAATCATCGATGAAGTGCAACGCCTTCCTGAATTATTTCCCATCCTGCGTTCGCTGATCGATAAAAAGAGAACGCCGGGAAGATTTCTGTTATTGGGATCTGCCTCACCGGAATTAGTAATAGGAACATCTGAAACCTTAGCAGGGCGAATTTTTTACATCGATGCGACACCCTTTAACCTGGTCGAGCTTGATGCGGATGCGGCGACGCAAAAAAAGCATTGGTTCCGCGGTGGATTCCCGGATGCATTCCTTGAAAAAAAGGATGATGCAGCGTTTAACTGGATGGATGGTTTCGTGCGCACATTCGTTGAGCGTGATCTGAATTCACTTTTCGGAACTTCCTTTTCGCCCCAGCTGATGTTCCGCATCTGGCGCATGCTTGCACACCATCACGGAGGCGTATGGAATGCGCTCTCATTTGCAAAAGGACTCGATGTTTCACCTACCACAGTTAATCGTTATCTCGATCATCTCGAAGGCGCTTTTATGGTGAGAAAACTTTCGCCTTATTTCGTGAACACAAAAAAACGATTGGTGAAAAGTCCGAAAGTATACCTGCGCGATAGTGGTTTGTTGCATTACCTGCTTGATATTTTTAAAAGTGCTGATCTTCCTGTTCACCCGCAAGTCGGGTTTTCCTGGGAAGGTTATGTGATTGAGCAGATCCTTCAATTATTGCCACACACCATGCAGGCATTCTTTTACCGCACGCATGACGGAAGTGAAATGGATTTGGTTTTGGTAAAAGGAATAAAGCCCTTGGCCTGCATTGAAATCAAGCTTACCACTTCGCCTTCTATTACTAAGGGAATGACAGAAAGCCTGAAAGATCTGAAGTGCAAGCATAATTTTATCATTACACCTTCAGCAGATGCGTCTTATCCGCTAAGTAAACAAGTGACTGCAATCGGACTTCATGAATTTTTAACGGTGAAATTGCCCAAATTGGTAAAATAAAAATCCCCGTAAATCGTCAGTTGAACTGAGGAATTACGGGGATTTTATATGACGCTAATATTGACGAAACCGTCAGCGATTACCAACTTTTTATTGGTTATACTTTTCCTCTGAATTGTCAACAGGCGTTTTTGGATCGTCTTTTATGAGATTTGCTATTTCATCTTTTCTCATAAATGTCACTCCATCGTGTTCTTTCACGTAGTTAATAAAATCACCAAGAACTTTAACAACAGCAGGGGTTCCGCCAATTCTGTCATGCAGACTTACGCTCATCATTCTGCGCTTATCGGCACCTTCGCTGTAGAGTTGATCAAATTCTGCTTTCAGCTGTGCTAAGAACTGGTCCGGGCTCCAATGATTTTCTGCAATGTTTGCAATGTCATTGTTTCGCAGTGTATAGGGTATTACAACAAAGTTTTGCCCTTTCACATTCGTCAGAAACGGTTCATCGCGGCTTAAGTCATCGATATGATAGAGGAAATTCAACTCCTGTAAAACCTTTAAAGTATTCGGACTGCGTCGGAGCCAATTGCAATTGTATCCAACAGATCGCTGGCCGGTAATCGCTTCAACGGTGTCGACACCTTTTTTTACAAATTCAAGTTCTTCAGCATAAGATTTATTCCATTGATTATCCCAGGCAAAACCATGTGCCGCGATTTCATGTCCACCATCAGCAATTGCTTTTGCAACTTCCGGGTATTTAGTGGCAGCCGCACCAACCACATGAGAAGTCACTTTAATATCATGTTTTTTCCAGAGGTCAAGCATTCTGAAGATGCCTTCTTTTGCTCCATATCTGTACCAGCTTTCAGCAGGAAGGTCAGGATTACCCAATGGCAAAGGACTACCTGAAAAGGGACTTTCAGCACCTTCAGGTTGTCCTCCTGTTTCAAATTGCATTGATACGGAAATTACCAGTCTTGAACCGTTTGGCCAATGAGGGAATGTTGTGGAGGTTTTGGTCATTTAGTGTTTAATATTTATTGTATGAAATGTGAAAGTGGTAAGGAAATGGAAAGAGCACCTGCAATTGCAAATGCTCTTTAATTTTTTGTGGTCTCGGCAGGAATCGAACCTGCATCAAAAGTTTAGGAAACTTCTATTCTATCCCCGCCCGAACGACTGAGTACTAATTTAATCTCAGAAAATGTCTTCGTTCAGTCGGGCGGGCATTGAACTACAAAACCTCAAAGAACTAAGAACCTGCGGTTGATTTTGTGGTCTCGGCAGGAATCGAACCTGCATCAAAAGTTTAGGAAACTTCTATTCTATCCATTGAACTACGAAACCTGAAAAACTAAGAACGGGCGGGCATTGAACTACGAAACCTGAAAGAACTAAGAACCTGATTTATTTCTGCAAAGATAGCTTACTCTTTATAAACCTTCTTCCTGCGGCTGATTTAAAATATTTTTCTCTTTCAATAGCCTCATCGCGGGTTGGAAAAGTTTCGAAATACACCAACTGAAAAGGAATATATCTTTTTATCGATTTAGTTGTTCCTGAGTTGTGCTGCTTTAAACGCTCCTCGATATTTTCGCAATGTCCCTTATAAAAGTAGTCATGATCAATGCTTTTAATTACATAAGCAAAGAAGTTCATTTATATGAAAGTTTAGGAAACTTCTATTCTATCCCCGCCCGAACGACTGAGTACTAATTTAATCTCAAAAAATGTCTTCGTTCAGTCGGGCGGGCATTGAACTACGAAACCTGAAAAACTAAGAACAAACTTCTATTCTATCCCCGCCCGAACGACTGAATAATAATTTAATCGCAGAGAATGTGCTCGTTCAGTCGGGCGGGCCCGCCCGAACGACTGAGTACTAATTTAATCTCAGAAAATGTCTTCTTTCAGTCGGGCGGGCATTGAACTACGAAACCGATAAAGCACCGCAAAGATAACCAGTAAATCACAACTTGGGTTTGCCTTGATGCAGAAGAACATACAGCTTCTGAACACCAAAATCCCACTTCCATCACCATTCCCAACTTGACATCGCCTCCGCAATGTTGTACCTTTAGATAGACCCATTATTTTTTTAGTTAGTTTATTATTGATTTTTGTATTCGCCCCCAATGCAAGAGAGAACAGTTGTCCACCTGGACCTTGATTCCTTTTTTGTTTCCGTTGAACGGTTGCTCGACAGCACGCTTTTTGGTAAGCCTGTTATCATTGGCGGCACTTCTGATCGTGGTGTTGTGGCTTCCTGCAGCTATGAAGCGCGCGTCTTCGGCGTACACTCTGCTATGCCGATCCGCATGGCAAAACAGCTTTGTCCGCACGGAACTTATGTGCGCGGCGATATGGATCAGTATTCGAAATATTCGCGTATCGTAACGGAAATTCTTGAAGAGCGTGCGCCGGTTGTAGAGAAAGCTTCGATTGATGAACACTATCTTGATATTTCCGGGATGGATAAGTACATCATGCAAAGCTCGAAGTGGGCGCATGAATTACGAATGCATCTTATTAAACAAACGGGTCTTCCGCTTTCTTTCGGTATGTCGGCGAATAAAACGGTTTCGAAAGTAGCAACCGGCGAAGCAAAACCGGATGGAGAAAAAGTAATTGAAGCAGGAAAAGAAAAAAGTTTTCTCGCGCCATTATCGATCAAAAAAATTCCGATGATCGGTGATAAAACGTATTTGATCCTGCGCAATATGGGCATTGAGCGTGTAGAAACGATACAGCTCATGCCACCGGAAATGATGCAGAAAGTGCTGGGCGAAAACGGAACAGCAATCTGGCAAAAAGCAAATGGAATCGATAATAATCCTGTTGAGCCGTATTCCGAACGCAAAAGCATCAGCTCTGAAAATACATATGATAAAGACACAACAGATATTACAATAATTCGTCGCAGCATTGTTACCATGGTTGATCAGCTGGCGTATCAATTGCGGAAGGAAAAAAAAGTATGCGGTTGTGTGACAATCAAATTGCGCTACTCCGATTTTCAGACACACACTTTCCAGGCACGCATTCCGTATACAGCGGCCGATCATGTGCTGCTGCAAAAAGCGTTGGAATTATTTACAAAGAATTATTCGCGCCGCGTGCTCATTCGTTTGATCGGTGTGAAATTCAGTCACATTGTTTCCGGTTTTAACCAGATCGATCTTTTTGATGACACGGAAGAGAAGATCAAATTGTACCAGGCGATGGACCGGATCAGGAATCGCTTCGGTGATAATGCAATTATGAAAAGTATCAGCACACTTACGAAGGAAGAGCAGGAAGAACGAGAGAAAAGAAACAGCCAGTAAAAATTATTTTTTGACCCGATTTATTTTTGACCCCAATTTTTTTGACCCGATTTATTTTTTGAAATTTATTTTATGTTATTAAATGCGCACTCGTATTACAGCTTGCGCTACGGAACTTTATCTATTGAACAATTAGTTAAGCTTGCAAAAGAGAACGGATACGATTCACTCGCGCTTACTGATATCAATAATTCGTCCGGCGCGCTGGAGTTTGTGAAAATTTGTAACAAAGAAGGTGTTAAGCCCATCGTAGGAATGGAATTCCGCGAAGCCGAGGTGGTAAAATACATTGTAGTAGCGCGAAATAAAACGGGGTTCATGGAAATCAATGAGCTGCGCACACATTGCAATCTCAACTCCGAAAAATTACCTGATCGCCCCAACTTCACGCATTGTTATGTCATTTTTCCCTATGAAAATCATCCGCATGATCTCAAGGAAAATGAATATGTCGGAATTCCTCCGCGACTGATCAACAAGCTGCGCATGGGAAAAACAATTGATCAGAAAAAATATCTTGCGCTGCGATCCGTTTCTTTCGCGGATGCTGTCCAATTTTCCACGCACCAAAAGCTGCGCGCTGTTCATCACAACCTCCTTCTTTCGCAAGTGCAGCCGTCACAAACTGCAAGTCGGGATGATTCCTTTATTTCCCGTGAAGCATTCGACCAGCTGTATGCTGCTTTACCACATTTGCTCGAAAACACAAAACGCATTGCTGATGATTGCAGCTTCCAGTTTGATTTTCTCACCGTAAAAAATAAAAAAAGCTAC
Organism: Bacteroidia bacterium; assembly: GCA_046596275.1. Lineage (GTDB taxonomy): Bacteria > Bacteroidota > Bacteroidia > Palsa-965 > Palsa-965. The sequence goes on from JBKJMR010000305.1 coordinate 5,664, forward strand.
ACAGGCAATGCACGCGATGATAAGCAGCTATTGGAGAAATTAGCTTACGGTGGAATGCAATTGCGTTATGGAAATAAAAATAAAGAAGCGATTTATCTTGTAAAAAAAGAATTAGAGATCATCGACCGTCTTGGCTTTTCTGCCTACTTCCTGATCACGTGGGACATCATCCGTTATTCGATGAGCCGCGGATTTTATCATGTGGGACGTGGCAGCGGTGCTAATTCAGTTGTCGCTTATTGCTTGCGCATCACAGATGTTTGCCCGATTGAGCTCGATCTTTATTTCGAACGTTTCTTAAATCCGAAACGAAAAGTGCCGCCTGATTTTGATATCGATTATTCCTGGAAAGACCGTGATGATGTGATCGAATATATTTTCAAACGTTACGGCGCGAAACACACTGCTTTACTTGGCGCGATGTCAACGTTCAAAGATCGTTCTATCATTCGTGAAATGGGAAAAGTGCACGGACTTCCCAAAAGTGAAATCGACAGACTGATTAAAAATCCTGCTTCTCCGCTTAATGATAATGAGCTGTGCAGGGAAGTAATGAATATTTATAAATCGATTGAAGATTTTCCCAACGCGCGTTCCATTCATGCAGGCGGAATTTTAATTTCTGAAGAGCCGATCACTGCATACACTGCGCTTGATCTGCCGCCGAAAGGAGTTGCAACCACACAATTCGATATGCATCTCGCGGAAGATATCAATTTCGAAAAGCTCGACATTCTTTCGCAGCGTGGCATCGGCCATATTAAAGAATGCGCAGATCTTGTAAAGCAAAATCGCGGAATTAAAATCGATGTGAGCGATGTTGACAAATTCAAAACAGATGAAAAAGTAAAACAACAATTGCTTGCGAGCGATACCATCGGTTGTTTTTACATTGAAAGTCCTGCCATGCGCGGACTGCTTTCAAAATTGCATTGCGATAATTATCTCACACTTGTCGCAGCGAGTTCCATCATTCGCCCCGGCGTTGCAAAAAGCGGGATGATGCGTGCCTACATCGAACGTTTTCATCACCCGGAAAAAGTGCAATACCTGCATCCCGTTATGGAAGAGCAGCTGAAGGAAACTTTTGGTGTGATGGTTTTCCAGGAAGACGTTTTAAAAGTGGGCCACCATTTCGGCGGGCTCGATCTTGCAGATGCGGATGTGCTGCGCAGAATGATGAGTGGAAAAAGACGCGACAAAGATCATTTTGAATTGATCCGCGAAAAATATTTTGCGCATTGCAAAACCCAGGGGTATGCAGATGTGATCGCGAAGGAAGTGTGGCGACAGATTGAATCGTTTGCAGGCTATAGTTTTTCAAAAGCACATTCTGCTTCGTATGCGGTGGAAAGTTATCAAAGCCTGTATTTGAAAACGTATTTCCCGATGGAATTTATGGTTGCGGTGATCAACAACTTCGGTGGGTTTTACAATACACGTGTTTATGTGAATGAAGCGAAAAAGACCGGGGCGAAAATTCATTTGCCCTGCGTAAACAAAAGCACCACCTACACCACGATCTACGGAACAGATATTTATCTCGGCTTCGTGCACATCAAAAGCCTGGAAGAAAAAATTTCCAAACAAATTGAAGTTGCACGTCACGATGGTGAATTTTTAAGCCTCGAAGATTTTATCCGTCGCGTGCAACCAGGATTGGAGCAATTGATCACGCTCATCCGCATCGATGCATTTCGTTTTACAGGAAAAAATAAACGTCAAATGCTTTGGGACGCACATTTACAATTCAACGAAAAAAAGTACGCCGAGAAAGCCATGCTCTTTACGATCACCGGCAAGACTTACGAATTACCTGCGCTCGCGATGAATCCGCTGGAAGATGCGTATGATGAAATTGAACTGCTTGATTTCCCTGTCACGATGACGTACTTCGACATGCTGAAAACAAAACAGCGCGGAGATTGTCTCGCAAAAAATTTAATGCAATACGTCGGAAAGAAGATCCGCATTATGGGTCTTTACGTTGCGTACAAAGGCGTAACAACCGTGCGCGGCGAATACATGGCGTTCGGAACTTTTCTCGATGAAGAAGGAAATTTTTTCGACACGGTAAATTTTCCGCCATCCTTGAGCAAATATCCGTTTACAGGAGTGGGTGTGTATTTGATCTTAGGAAAAGTGACGGAGGAGTTTGGATTTCCTTCTATTGAGGTGGATAAGATGGCGCGGTTGCCGATTATGAGTGATCCGCGGATTTGATTTTTGTTATACTATCATCCAAAATTTTTTTTTTTCGAGTGATAATTATTTACATTCTTTATCGATGCGTTCTTTTGCATAATCTGCCCCTAAGCTTTTAGCTTTATGCCAGTCTTGACAGGCTCCCGTCTTATCGCCTTTGTTGAATTTTGAATTTCCACGATTAAAATATGCCATACTATTTTTGGCATCAATTTCTATTGCTTTATTATAGTCTTCAATTGCACCATTATAGTCACCTGATTCATCTTTAACCGTTGCACGATTTACAATTGCGTCTGTAAAACTTGGAGATAATTCGATTGCCTTGTCATAATCCTTTAGCGCAGCTTTCCATGTGTATAATTCATTTTTTGCAATTGCTCTCGAATAGTAAGAATTGGGATCGTTAGGATTTATTTTTAGTGCAGTAGTCCAGTTAATAATTGCACTTCCATAATTTTGGTTTTCAAAATCAACAATTGCCTTATTGAAATATATATCTTCCTGGTCTTTGTCTAAATTAGGAAAGATAATTTCATCAGGTTCTAAATTGCCAAAGCCATCAAGTTTACAATCAAAATTATAGCCTTTTACATAGAGGTCGACTAACCAAAATAAAATTGTTTCATCGTCTACAGGAAATTCTTTTGTGTCCGCATTAAATCGCCAAAGGTCCTTTTCTCTTTTAATATCGTGAATGGTATAACCATAATTGGTTTTTAAAAAATTAGCTAACGAATCAATTTTTTCTTTCGTATCTGATATAAAATCGAAGTCGAACTTTCTCAGAGAATATTCTTTAAGGCCATTTTTAATGAGTGCTTCATAAACGTCAGTAGCATTAACCATATTTCTTCCGAAACCAGAGTTAAATTCTTCCGTTGTAAAAAATCTATCTTTCATTTTATGTGTATGGTCTTCCGGGTTGTTGCAAGCGATTAGACTTAAAGCTATAACGAAAAACGCCGTATGAATGAGTTTCATAGAGAACGCGATCTATTTGCCATTTTATTCACTAATGTAACTATCCAATAGCCTATTTCACAACTTTGACAGTTAATAAAAAAGGCAGGCGCCTGCCAAATCATTTCCGTAATTTCAAATCCTCAAATTTTGAATCTTGAATTTCCATGTGCAACAGCGTAGCCCTGCCATCCAACCCTGAACTTGAAACGTTCCTCGCTGCAAACGTCAATATCGATGATTGGACAACACTCTATCATCACCTTTCTGCATTCTCATTTGCAAAAATCCCTGTCATGTTGCAGGAAGATCATCAGCGTGTGAAAGCTTTTAACTGGGGATTAATTCCTTCCTGGTGTAAAGATGAAGCGCAGGCAAGAGAGATGCGCCTGATGACAGTCAACGCACGATCCGAAACTATTTTTGAAAAACCTTCTTTCCGCACTTCCATACAAAATAAACGCTGTCTCATTTTTGTGAATGGTTTTTATGAATGGAAAGCGTATAACAAAAAGAAGTACCCGCATTACATTCAATTAAAAGACCAGCCAGTTTTTGCGATGGGCGGCATTTATGAATCGTGGGTGAATACTGAAACGGGCGAGATCATTGATTCGTGCTCAATTGTTACTACGCCGGCAAATGAATTGATGAGCGAGATTCACAATTCAAAAATGCGCATGCCGCTTATTCTTCCGAAAGAAAAGATGATGCAGTGGATAGAAAAAGATTTAGAGAAGGAACAAGTTCAGCAGCTGATGCAACCGCTTGAAGATGGTTTGCTCGAAGCGCATTCAGTTTCAAAGCTTGTTACTTCACGAACGGAAGACAATAATGTTCCGGAAGTGAAAAAGGTATTTTATTATAATGAGCTGACGAATTTGTTTGGGTGAGCATTTCCTCCGCGCCTTCCTCCGCGTCACTGCGCCTTTGCGTTAGAAAAAATTGAGATGAGAGTTTCTCTTTGCAACAATTTAAACGCGGAGGCACGGGGGCACGGAGAAAAGACGGAAAATTTATTCATTTCCTCCGCGCCTTCCTCCGCGTCACTGCGCTTTGCGTTAGAAAAAATTGAGATGGGAGTTTCTCTTTGCAACAATTTAAACGCGGAGGCACGGGGGAACGGAGATACGCGGAAAATTTAAAATCATTTCCTCCGCGCCTTCCTCCGCGTCACTGCGCCTTTGCGTTAGAAAAAATTGAGATGAGAGTTTCTCTTTGCAACAATTTAAACGCGG
>JBKJMR010000416.1:0-5654 GCA_046596275.1 Bacteroidia bacterium
TCGTAATTCGTTCCCTCTCGTAATTCGTTCCCTCTCGTAATTCGTTCCCCAGGTAATTCGTTCCCTTCTATTTAATCAACGAAACATGCCCGATAAATTTATGCTTCTTGTCAAACACATCAAGCACAATTACTTTCCAGACATACACATCCTGCTGACAAACAGTTCCGCTCTTTCCTTGTACAGTTCCATCCCAGGGCTTATTAATATCGTCGGTGTGATAAATTAAATTTCCCCAGCGATCAAAGATCCACATTTCATATTCTTTAATTCCTTCACCTACGCCAATGAAACCTTCATTCAGACTATTTCCATCCGGTGTAAATGCGTTCGGGAAATAAATGGTGTGTTCCGGATCAATACAAATCTCAAGCGTATCTCTGCCCGGACAATCCGATGCATTATTCGCAACAAGAATTACATCATAACAACCTGCTGCATCACCGGGAAAATCATACGTCGGATTTTGTACGTTAGCACTATCAAGATTTCCAAAGTACCATGTCCATGATGAAGGTTGCCCTGTAGACAAATCTGTGAAAGTAATATTCGTATTAAAAATATTTGTCGGCTGCGGACTTGCAATAAAATCTGCTACAACATTTGCTGAAACACAAACATACGCCGGAACAAGGAGTGATCCTGTACAACCATTCGCATCCGTTACTGTAAGTGTTACGTCAAAACATCCCGGTGTCGTATAACAATGTGATGGATTACAATTTCCTGTAATGGTCGAGTTGTCGCCGAAATCCCAGTTGCAGGTTGTCCATGTCGGATTGTTTGGTGTGAGAAAATCAACACAAACAGGAGCGCAACCGGTAAGCGGATTTCCAACAAACGATGGTGTAGGAGGAGGATTCACTGTTACAGTTACAACAGCAGAATCATCCGGCGTTGTACAACCATCAGAAATAATAACGGTGTATGTTGTAGTTGCATTCGGAGTAACCAATGCTGTTGTTGTATTTCCTGCAGTTCCAACCGGCAACCAGGTGTAAGTGTAAGGTCCGCCGTTTCCTCCATTTGCATTTGCAGTTAACGTTGAGGACGATCCCGCACAAACAGCAGGTGGTGCAGCAACCAGATTTACATTTAACGCAGGATTTACTGTTACCGTAATTGTTGTTGGCAATGCAGTGCAATTATTTCCATCAGAAACAACAACGGTGTAGGTGGTCGTAACTGTTGGAGAAACGGTTACAGTTTGTGTATTACCTGTTCCAACCGGCGTCCAGACAAAAGTGTAGCCGGAACCAATTCCTCCTGCAGGATTCGCAGTTAAATTGCTTGATTGCCCGATACAAATTGTTGAAGGAACAGCAATCGCAGTTGAAGTAACCGCAGGCGGACCTGTAACTTGTACTGTGGCAGAACCTGTGCAATTATTCGCATCAGAATAATTTACAGTGTATGTTCCAACACAAAGATTAGTTGCAGTTTGTGTGACCTGGTTATTTGCATTCGCGCTCCATTGATAAGCATAAGGTGTTGTTCCGCCATTCAACGTACATGTTGCATCACCATCACAAGCTCCAAAACAAGTTTCGGGATTGCTGCTCATCACATCCGTAAGACTTCCGGGAACACCATTGACTACGATGGCAATATTGGAAAGACAATTGTTTGCATCTGTCACGAGCACATTGTAAGTTCCCGCTGCAAGATTGCTGAGCGTATTTGATCCCGCAACATTATTTGCTGTTTGCAAAACATTATTCTGCGAATCTGTCCAGACATAATCATACGGACCTGTTCCGCCATTGGGAGTTACGGTTGCGCTTCCGTTGGTTTGATTACACGCTGCAGGAACAGTTGCAGGATTCAAAACTAATTGTGGCGGCTCAGTGATTGTAACAGAAGTTGTTGTAGTACAACCATTGTTGCTGTCGGTGATTGTAACATGATACGTTCCTGCCGTAAGATTGCTTAATGTATTTGCTCCGGGCTGACCATTTGCAGTTTGCAATACGGTGTTCGCTGCATCATACCATGTAAAATCATACGGACCTGTTCCAACCGGTGTAGCAGTTGCAGAACCGTTATTGCCGCCGAAACATAAAACGTTTGTAAATGCCATTGTTGGCGGCGCGCAGCAGGAAAGTGATGCGTTGAATTGATAAACAGGATCTGCAACACAGGCAACGTTCGTCCAGTTCCCTGTTTCACCATCACCATACGTATCAACTGTAACACTTAAATCATCACCGTTATTTCCCGGAGGACATGCATCTGTTGTGATCGTCCAGCAAAAAGTCCAGCTCACATTTCCATTGCAATTATCACCGAAATTATCTGTCGGATCACCATTTGGTCCGCCTTGCACAATATCACCGTCGAAGAAAAACCCGGTTTGAATTCCGTTTCCATTGGGGCAATTGACATTATTGAACCATTGCCAAACACCGGGACCGCCATCGCATGTTGCAGCACCGGTTAAATTTGTAAGTGAAGCAAGATCCCAACCCGCACCGAAATTCGGGATCACAGCATGCAGCCAGTTTGTATTTTGCTGATCCCATTGCGAAATTGTAAAACAAAATGTAACCGGTGTTCCTCCCTGGTAAGTTCCGTTTGTAGGAAGCGGGTTCACTGTCATGTTTGAAGAAAGCAAACAATCGGAGCATGAATTTTCATTCTGCAACGTCATCGTAAATGTTCCCTGGTCTGTCGGAGTTCCGCCGCTGACTTGAATGTAATACGTTGCACCAATAACCATTTGATCGAACTGTGCAGTAAGCGTATTACCGGAACCAATCGCACAACCACGGCCAACAAGTCCGGAACAATTTCCCTGGTAGATCGCAATGTTCGGATCGAGAATATTTCCGTTGATGGTGATATTTATTTCATTGCCGTTATTTACAAATGAAAACCATACATCTGTTGCCGGCGATGCCATCGGTGTATTGTTGGATGGCTGACAATTGATGAGCGTGGTGTAAGGCATTTCCGTCAATGAATTGACGTTGGTAAGATTGTTGAAAGTAGAAACAGTTCCTAATCCGCTTGGACAAGGAGCAGGTGCGCCTAAAGTTCCGAGTGGGGTAGCACCGAAACAATCGTCATTTGCAACCTGCGCAGATACAGCATTGAAAATGAAAAACGAAATAAATAAAACGCAAAGCTGAAAGTAATTTTTTTTCATCCTGCTTATTTTATTTTAGTTCTGGTTTGTATCTCTACCAAAATTCCGCCGGCTGTTAATTTGAAAATCGGTTTGGTATCGAACGAAGGCGCTTGCGTGCGCACATGATCTTTGTTGAATGGAATTCCTGCAGAAGTTAATTCATTTGCAGAAAGTAATTCTACATCAAGTCCGTTATCAAAATGCAATGTATTCCGCTGATCGAAGTAACGGTATTTGTCAAGATCTGATTTAATTAGCGCTTGCGTGTAGGGAGCGATATCACTCACTTTTTCTTCATGCAAATAAATCCAGCTTCGCGTATCTGTGAATGCGAAAAATGGCATGCTGATGAGCAGGCAAATTAATAGACGTTTCATTGCGGTCGGGTTAGTGATCTGGAGCAATTATTTTCGTAATTAAAGATATGATAATTTTGCAAATGTGGAGGCTAATTATCGGGTTTTGAAAGAGTTAATTGTCTGGTTTGCTGAATAAGGAGTATATTGGTCTATAACCCTGGTGTTGTTTCGTATAAAACATCTGATAAAATCCATACTGATGAAAAAGCTTGTTCTGATATTTTTGATCCTGGTAATTTATTTTCCTGCTGCTGCTTTTAATGCACGAGGTGGTGAACTTACTTATCGTTGCATCGGAGGGATGATGTATGAATTTGATATGAAAATTTGGGGCGAAACATGGAGTGCTTCAGATACCGTTTGTTTGGATTTCGGAGACAACTCTTATCACTATTTTTCCGGTTCAGATGCAATTTCAAATGTGAGCCTTGCACCAGTTCTGCCTTCAAATTATTCCAATGTCCAGCAAGTAACATGGCGAACAACACATACTTATCCCGGCGCGGGCGTTTATTATATTAATCTGGCGTGTATAAAAAGAGTTGCAGGGATTACAAATATTCCTAATTCGGTCTCCACTTCTTTACTGCTCACCAGCCAATTTACTATAGATCCTTCTATTGGATGTAACAGCGCTCCATCAAATATGAATGGTTCATTTTTTATGCTTTTTCCTTCCATGTCACAGGCAAATTTGTATGCGTTGAATTATGTTGATCCTGATGGAGACAGCCTTTCGTATTCGCTTGTGGCTTGCAATGAACCCGGATATAGTTTTCCTGATAATCTGGGAGGCGGCAGTTTAATTATAAATCCAACAACAGGTCAGTTTTCATGGAATACACCGTTTAATCAAGGTATTTATAATGTTGTGATCCGGGTGGAGCAGTGGAAAAATTTACAAAATAATACTGTACTAAATGTTGGTTACCACGAACTGGAAATTCAATTTATTGTAGATGCAACAAATGGAATCGAACAGCCGGTTGCGCAAAGTCCAGTTTTACTTTTTCCAAATCCGGCTACTGATAATATCGGTTTCCTGGTGAATGAAAATGAAATTTCAGAAATTATCATCACTGATCAGTTGGGAAAAGAAGTGCGTCGTCATAAATCAATTGGCGAAAAACGTTTTGAAATTTCAGTTGCTGATTTATCAGATGGAATGTATTATTATCAATACATGGAAAGTTCAGAAAGAAAATCCAGCGGGAAATTTATTGTGAAGCATTAATGTTGTCGCTTCAAATCATCTTCTGAAAAGCAGCCAATTACTCTGAAATTGTGTTTGCATTCTGTTCTTGCCGATCACTTCAACTTTTTGCTTCTCCGGATTCCGCACCCATCCTTCGTCATAGCTGCCCATGTCGCTGTAAATGGCGTTCAATGCTTTCATCTTCACCAAATCATCCGCAAATTCCTTCAGCGTAATCGGACTTTTTGATTCCACAACTGCAATTGTGCTGTCGCGATAAATGACAACTGCTCTGCGCTGAAATAATTTTACATCTTTATTAAATGTCAGCGCTTCACCATCGCGCACCATTTGGATCTGCTGGAAAAAGGATCCGTTCAATGCGCTGATACTATCTTTCCAGCTTTCTGTCAATATTTTTCCTTCGTTTGTTTTAATGATCTGCAGTTGATTATTTACAACTAACAATCCGCCGCCGAGGTGATGATTTACTTTTTTGCGATCGGTAATTTTTCCGTCAATGATAAAAAGTCCGTCAATGCTGCCGTCGTCAAGCTGTGTGAATGCTGCTGGGATGCAAAGGAAAATTGAAGTGTCTGCTTTCGAAGGACGTTTATCTGAAAGCGTTACTTTTTTATCGAGCAGGTAATAGGTGGTATAAAATTCATCTTCTGATTTCCATTTTGTTTTGGATATGGTGATGATGGAATCTTTTTGTGTTGCATCCACTTTTGTACCATCTGCATTTATTTGCATGCAGGAGATGAAAGGAATCAGGAGAATAAAAAGGAAGAGATAAATTTTATTCATTTTACTTCGAGTATGCTTGCTAGAAAAACGTTTGCCAGTAAGACACAAAGTTCTTAGCTGGCGAAACAAAAACCATAAGTGAATTTCTCCAGCTAAGAACTTTGTGTCTTACTGTCAGACGTTTTTCTAGCACGCATACTCGAAGTAAAATGAATAAAAT
>JBKJMR010000703.1:0-2959 GCA_046596275.1 Bacteroidia bacterium
AGTAGTTTTACTCCGCCTCCGTTTTTAGTATTTTCAACCACTTCAAACACGATAATTGTGTAATCCATCTTCAATACCTCGCAAATGATCGAATAATAAAATGAAGTGAATCAACATTTATCATCTTTATGATGTAAATAACATTTCGTTTTTACAACCGGTGCTACTTCATATCTACAATGTAAGTTCAAGCACTGAGAAAACGAATCATAATAAAGAGACCGTTCCTGGGGAGAGACGGTCTCTTTTTTTTATCTTAATTTTCATTAAGGTTATATATATGATACATTTAAGTAAGTGATCAGGATTTACATTTCATTTAGCAATTCATCTTCTAAAGCACTCAAGCGGTCGAATAACAAAATTTTATATTGCTTCTTTCCATTTCTTTGTAAGCGTAATCCTTTTACAACCGTTTTCAACGCAGTTTAGAAACCTCTTTCAATAGGGAACATCTACAATGTAATTTAAACAGCGAATTAACGGACATATAAAAAGAGATCGTTCTGGGGAGAAACGATCTCTTTTTGCGTTGTGGTAATTCTGTTGATGGTTGGTTTTTTTATCATCAGTAACTATCTAAGAGATTTAGTAACTGGGTAATCCTTCGGCAAGCTCAGGACAAGTCTGGTAAATTGGTATTTGGATTTCTTTATCCTTGAACAAATGTACAATGAGCACTATTTGATGCACTGTTCTTTTCAAAACAACATTTCAGATTATTTCTGCAATCTGTAGATTCTATTTAACAAATAATCGAAATAGTTTAATCAGCCCGAATAGTCCTCGCATCTTTGCCTCAAGAAAATCAAGAGTAAGATATATCGTCTGATCAGAGCTACAGAAAAAATCTACGGAAACAAGGAGCGAAAAAAGTAACTATGATCAGAATACAGAAAGAAGCCCCGTAAGGCTTCTTTCGCTTTTTAACCGTTTCTCATTTCTTCATTTAACCGCTTCTCCCTATTTCTTTCCTTTCATCTTCCTGCTTCCGGATCATTTTACATTTCAGGTATATTTACCCGGTATTATTACACAATCCTTATGAAAAAGCTCCTCTTCCCTGTATTGCTTCTTGCATTTATCTGCTCGTGTACTTCTGAATCTAAACCGTCGGAAAATTCAACTACCAAACAAGAAGACAACAAAGCGCTCGCTACTTTATTCAGCACGTATTATGAAGAGCGTTTGCAATTGTTTCCTCTTGATGCAACTGCAACGGGTGATAATCGCTATAACGATAAATTGTATGCCGACTTCACCGATAGCTACCGCGCGAAGCTGAGAACGTTCTGGCAGAAAAATTTAGAAGGCGTTAAAAATTTCAACCGCGATTCATTAAGCGAGAACGATCGCATCAGCTATGATATTTTTAAACGTGAAATGGAAGTCAGCCTTGAAGGACTCCGCTTTCATGATAATTATATTCCGTACCAGCAGTTTTGGGGTTTGCCACTTACAATGGGTCAGCTTGGAAGTGGTGAAGGAAATCAGCCTTTCAAAACAGTAAAAGATTATGACAACTGGCTTGCACGCGCAAAAGAATTTTCCGTTTGGGCCGACAGCGCAATTGTCTATTTCAAAAAAGGAATGGATGCGGATTTTGTTTTACCAAAACTGTTAGTAGAAAAAATGTTGCCGCAAATGAACGACATCCAATCTGCAGACGCGACAAAAAGTTTATTCTATGGCCCGATAAATAAAATGCCTGACGGGTTTTCATCAGCAGATAAAGAACGTTTGACAAATGCATATAAATCGCTGATCACTGAAAATATTAATCCGGCTTACAAAAAGCTCGGGGCATTTTTAAAAGATGAATATTTGCCGAAAGCAAGAACCACAACCGGTATCAATGCGCTTGCTGATGGTGGTGCGTATTATAATTTTCTTATCCGTTACTGGACAACAACAAACAAAACGCCTGATGAAATTTATAATACCGGCTTAGCGGAAGTAAAACGTATTTCTGCTGAGATGGAAAAAACAATGGCGAGCGTAAATTACAAAGGCGATCTGAAATCATTTTTTGAATTCATGAAAACAGATAAGCAATTCATGCCTTACAAAACGCCGGAAGAAGTGCTCAACGCTTATCACGCGATACAAACCAAAATCGATCCGAAGCTGAACACGATGTTTGGTCGCGTTCCGAAAACAAAATTCGAGATCCGCCAGACCGAAGCATTCCGTGCAGCAAGTGCAAGCGCAGAATACAACCAGGGCAGCGCAGACGGATCACGCCCGGGAATTTTTTACATCCCGATCGTTGACGCAACAAAATTCAACACGACAGGCGGAATGGAAAGTTTGTTTTTGCACGAAGCAATTCCGGGTCACCATTATCAAATGTCGCTACAGCAGGAAAATGAAAGTCTGCCGATGTTCCGCCGTTTCCTGTGGTACGGTGCATACGGCGAAGGCTGGGCGTTGTATTGCGAAAGCCTCGGAAAAGAATTAGGCTGCTACACCGATCCGTATCAATACATGGGTGCGCTCGGCGATGAAATGCATCGTGCAATTCGTTTGGTAGTTGATGTTGCGATGCACACAGGAAAAATGACGCGAGAAGAAGCAATCGCCTACATGACCGAACACGAAGCCATCAGCACAGAAGGTGCAACCGCAGAAATAGAAAGATACATGGCGATACCAGGACAAGCGCTGTCGTATAAGATTGGTGCGTTAAAGATTCGTGAGCTGCGGGCGAAGTATGAAAAGCAATCAGGAGATAAATTTAAGCTGAGTGAATTTCATGATGAGCTGTTGCGATACGGAGTGATGCCGTTGGATGTGATGGAGGGGGCGATGGATGAGTGGGCGGGGAAAAATAAATGATTCAAAATTAATTTGAACGATTTGAAGATTCGATGATTTGAAAATTAATTTGAGATGAAGTAGTCAATTGGTTGTTTATATAGAATGGGAAGATCTTACCGGAGACCTTCCCATTTTTTAG
>JBKJMR010000698.1:0-3154 GCA_046596275.1 Bacteroidia bacterium
AATCTTGAATCTTTCCCGATAAGGATCGGGATTGAATAAAATTAAAAATCCCGCTTCTCAGCGGGATTTTTAATTTTCTAATCTTTTGTTGCTGGCTTTTTAGCTGCTACTTTTTTCTTTGCTGCTGCTTTCTTTTTCGGAGCTGCTTTTTTTGCTGCTGCCTTTTTCACTAAAGCTTTACGCGGACGTGTGTTCCCGTGTGACTTTCTCCAGATTTTACCCTTGCGGGATTTTTTATCACCTTTTCCCATAATAATGGATTTGTTGTTTTAATTGGTTGCAATGCAAATGTATGAAAAAATGTAATTGGTGATTAGGTAAGATGAAGCGTGAGGGATAGTAGCGGTTACCCCGCAGTCTCGTCAAAAGTAATTCTAAATCAGCATTGGCACTTTTATATTGACGAGACGAGGAGTAATAGCGAATGAGCCCGACCTGACGAAGGAAGGACATGCCATAAAAATTAGATCCGATTCAATAAAGTGAAAAGTATCGAATCCAGAGCGGGTGAATTGTCAGTCCGTACGTTATATTGAATTTTTAAACCAGGTTTAAGAGTCTGTTTAAAATTTATCTTCCGAAATTATTTTTTGAAATATCTGCCAGTACCCATTCCATTTCAAGATCGTGGTGCTGCATGCGATCTTCAATTGTATACTTAATCTTCACTTCAGGCACGAGGGGCAATTGAGGCTCTGTCATTACACTGTTCCTTTTAAATTCAAGCAACTGGACACCGAATGAAAAATTGGTTTTCAGATTGGGTAGGGGACAGGAGAAAAAATTTCCTGCCCAGAAAAAATTAATTGCTCCATTGGTTTCATCGCCCACAAATGTGACGTTAGATTGATCGGTGAAAAAGCTACAGAACAAAGAAGAGGCAGATTGTGTAAATGGTCCAACCAGGATATATACTTGTCCTTTAAATCGTTCTTTTTGTGGTGAAACCGTTTTACCATCAATGAATGAATAAATTTTCCTAAGGCTATCCTGCCTGTGTGAAATGAGGAACCGCGATTTAAAATACAATTTATCGTCTATGATATCCAGGTATGTAGGCTTTCTTTTGCACGTTGTATAACTATTGGTGAAAGCAACCACGGGATGATCTGTAATCCATGAAGCCATTTGTGCACTTAACTGCGATTCGCCACCATTGTTATCGCGCAGATCGATGATAATGTTCGGGATGTGTTTTGCATTTACTTCCTTAATAAAAGAAATGTATTCCTCCTTAATTTTCACTTTACGTATTTCCGGATGAAAGTTTTTAAAACGGAAATAGCCATAATTCTTTTTTATCCTCCTGGTAAGAATACGCTCTTCTTCTGGTCCGAAATAACTTTCACCATTATCCAACACAATTTTTTCGAATAAGGAAGTCCCTCTTATCAAAGCGGGTGCAACAATTTTTCCATTTTCGGTAACCATATGAAATGTATCAGGCTGCGAACAAAATGCACCGTACAAATTATTGAAATAACATTGCAGATTCGGATCCATGGTTTCTCTGACACCGTCCCGCAAAAAGAAAATTTTCAAACTATCAATCAATGCTTCTGATTTCGTATTCTGTATTGAAATAACTTTTGTTCCATTAAAGCTCGTATCAGCCGGAAACTCTTTTATGTAAAGCTGATTTTGTACGATATAAAAACTCATCGGCAATGCATTCTGCGTGCCCACATCACCGTAGACGGAAATATTACCCGCATGACTATTGCCAAGCTTATAAAAGAATTCCTGGATAATGTAAATAGCTTTGTTGCGTGAAGAGGTGGTCAATAATCTTTCTGAAACCAGGACGACCTGTTTATCGAATTCTTCCCTTGTGATATTTTTATAAAGACATGGTTGAAGTTCTTTCAGGCTGGTGGCGAGGATGTTGAAGTCGGCAAAATATTTTTTGCCATTTTCGCCAGGCGCGATATCCGAAGTAAATAAACCAATAGTGAAAAATGAAATAAGAAAAGGGAGAAATTTCTTCATGGGTTTTGTTATCTGTTTAATTCCCCAACGCTTTTTTCTTCTCAAATTCTTTCACCAGCAATTCAGAACTCTTCACCGATTCCATCATCCAGCCCAATTTAATATCGAGCATCTCATCTTCACTCAATGCAAATTCAATATCCGATTCGCGCAGCTTTTTTGTTAGCTCGTACATACAAATAGCTGCGGAAACAGAAATATTAAAGCTCTCGGTAAAACCCGACATCGGAATTTTTACAAACTCATCGGCTGCATTCATGATCGTATCGGAAAGTCCGTCGATTTCGGTGCCGAAAAATAATGCAACTTTTCCTTTGGTGAGATCGAGCTCGCTGACCAGGCAATCTGTTGTGTGCGGAGTAGTTGCAACGATGCGATAGCCCTGCGACTTGAGCGCGTTAATGCAGGAAAGCGAATTGTTTTCAGATTTTGTATGCCGTGTAAGTGTGAGCCACTGGTGTGAGCCGAGCGAAATATCGGCGCTTGGATTGTACTTGTTTTTATTTTCGATTACATGTACATCTTGCACACCAAAACATTCGGCACTGCGGAGAACGGCGCTGGCATTGTGAGGCTGAAAAACATCTTCGACAGCGACAGTAATATAACGTGTGCGCTTGTGAATTACTTCTTCAAATTTTTGCTTGCGCTGATCGGTTACAAATCCGCTGAGGAATTCGTACAGCTCTTGTTTGTAATTATCCATGAGCAGCTTTTCCGTTTGAGAGCGCCATGAGATTACACATGCGGTATAACATACGTGCGCCGACATTCGCATCCCATTCATCTTCGCCGGGAGAAACTTCATTCAGATCAAGTCCGATGATTTTCTTTCCCGACTTCGCTACTTGCTGAATAAGATAAGCGGCCTGTTCAAATTCAAATCCACCTGCAACGGGCGTTCCTGTATTCGGGCAAAGTTTCGGATCAAGACCGTCGATATCGAAGCTGATGTAAATATTTTCGGGAAGTGTTGCAATAATTTCTTCGACTTGCTGTGCCCATGTTTTTCCTTCGTACTGCGCATGCTTCAGATCGCGATCGAAAAAAGTTTTAACTCTTCCGTTGCTGTTTTGGATCAATTCAAATTCTTCCTGACAAAAATCGCGGATGCCGACTTGCACGAGCTTGCTTACCTGCGGAATGGTGAGTGCGTTGTACATGA
>JBKJMR010000036.1:0-6540 GCA_046596275.1 Bacteroidia bacterium
TCTGTCCAAAGCTAAACCATCAAACTCTTATTAGTCGGTAACAAACGGTTAAATATTAAAAAAGGCCAATAATTAAATTATTGGCCCTTAATGCTCGTTGCTTTATATCACTACTCCGTCAAATCAAACCCCTCCAAAAATTTCGTAGTATAATTCCCCGAAATAAAATTCGGATCCTTCATCAATCTCAAGTGAAAAGGAATCGTTGTTTTCACTCCTTCAACCACAAATTCACTCAACGCACGGTGCATTTTCGCAATCGCTTCTTCCCGTGTTTGCGCCATTGTGATCAATTTAGCAATCATTGTATCGTAGTTCGGCGGAATTGTATAGCCTGCGTAAATGTGGGAGTCAACGCGTACGCCATGTCCGCCGGGTGTGTGAAGTACTGTGATCTTGCCTGGTGACGGACGGAAATTATTGAATGGATCTTCTGCGTTGATACGACATTCGATCGCGTGCAATTGCGGGTAATAATTTTTTCCGGAGATAGGAACGCCTGCTGCGATGAGAATTTGTTCGCGGATCAAATCGTAATCGATAACTTCTTCGGTGATCGGATGCTCGACTTGAATACGCGTGTTCATTTCCATGAAGTAGAAATTGCGGTGTTTGTCGACGAGGAATTCAACTGTTCCAACGCCTTCATAATTCACTGCAGATCCGGCTTTGATTGCAGCTTCACCCATTCTATCGCGCAGCTCAGCAGTCATGAAAGGCGAAGGAGTTTCTTCCGCCAATTTCTGGTGACGACGTTGAATGGAGCAATCGCGTTCACTCAAATGGCACACTTTTCCGTATTGATCGCCGGCAATTTGAATTTCAATGTGGCGTGGCTCTTCAATGTATTTTTCCATATACATCGCGCCGTTTCCGAACGATGCTTCTGCTTCTTTTACTGCCTGATCAAATTGCTCTTCCAGTTCTTCTTCTTTCCAGATGATGCGCATTCCTTTTCCACCGCCACCTGCAGTTGCTTTGATGATAACAGGATAACCTACTTCAATTGCAATTGCTTTTGCAGATTCTGAACTTGTCAATAATCCTGCAGAGCCGGGAACACAAGGAACGCCTGCTTTAAGCATGGTATCTTTTGCATTCGATTTATCTCCCATCTGCTCGATTTGTTCAGGAGTTGCGCCAATAAATTTTATACCATGTTCGGCACAAATGCGGGAGAATTTTGAATTTTCACTCAGGAATCCGTAGCCGGGATGAATTGCATCTGCATTGGTAATTTCTGCTGCTGCGATGATGCTTGGAATATTGAGATAAGATTCTTTGCTTGGTGGCGGCCCGATACAAACTGCTTCGTCAGCAAATTTTACGTGGAGTGAATCTTTATCGGCGGTGGAATAAACGGCAACCGTTTTAATTCCCATTTCCTTACAGGTACGAATGATGCGCAACGCAATTTCGCCGCGGTTCGCTACCATTATCTTTTTGAACATTTTTTCTTTCGCCATTTGGTCTTGAGTATGGGGTATTGGGTATTGAGTAACTAAATAAAGGGTATATGTCGTGGAGCTAATTATCCCACACTCAATACCCAATACTAAATACTAAATACTTTTAGGCTGGTTCAACGAGGAACAATGGCTGATCGTATTCAACCGGGGAAGCATCGTCTACAAGAATTTTTACGATTCGTCCGCTGATTTCGCTTTCGATTTCGTTGAATAATTTCATTGCTTCAATGATGCAAAGCACTTTTCCTGCTTTGATTTCGTCGCCAACGTTTACGAAAATTGGTTTTCCCGGACCGGCTGCGCGGTAGAAAGTTCCGATCATCGGTGATTTGATGGTGAGCAGGTTTGAAGTGTCAGCTGCCGGTGTTTCTTTTTTCGCATCAGATTTATTTTCTGATTGCGGAGCTACAAGATTCTGCGGAGTTGATTGTGGGAAGGATTGCATAACCGGAACGGATGATTGCATCAAATTTCCTTCAGTTTTAGTACCGCGGCTGTTGGTTGTGATCTTGATTTTTACATCCTTGGTTTCTAATGCAACTTCACTCACACCTGATTTTGCTACAAATTTGATCAGGTCCTGGATTTCATTCAGTTTCATCTTGTGCGTTTTAAGTTATAAAAGTCCGGACTTTAAAGATACTTCTTCTGTTTAGGAATTGTAGGCCCATTTGAGATAAATCGATCCCCAGGTAAAACCTCCACCAAATGCAGAAAGAATCAAATTATCACCCTTTTTCAATTGTTTTTCGTAATCCCACAGCAATAAAGGAATCGTTCCGGCAGTGGTATTTCCGTAACGTTCAATATTCATCATTACTTTATCAGGATTGAGTCCCATTCGGTTTGCTGTAGCATCCACAATTCTTTTGTTTGCCTGGTGTGGTACGAGCCAATTGATATCATCAGCAGTCAGGTTATTTTTTTCTACGATACGTGCAGAAACTTCAGCCATATTTACAACGGCATGTTTAAATACTGCCTGGCCTTCCTGGTGCACAAAATGCATTTTCTGATCAACCGTTTCGCGGGAAGCAGGATTTGCAGAACCGCCCGCTTTCATATTTAAGAATTGTCCGCCTGCACCATCGGTATGAAGAATGAAATCCATCACACCCAATTCTTCTTCTGTCGGTTCAAGTAAAACTGCTCCTCCACCATCGCCAAAGATCACACAAGTAGCACGATCTTCATAGTCAATGATTGAAGACATTTTATCTGCGCCAACAACAATTACTTTTTTGTATTTGCCTGATTCAATAAATTGAGTTGCAGTTGAAAGTGCGAATAGAAATCCTGAACATGCAGCAGTAAGATCAAATCCCCAGGTATTTTTCATTCCCAGCTTGCTGCAGATAAGGTTTGAAGTGGATGGAAATAAATAATCAGGAGTTACAGTTCCTACAATGAGCAAATCAATATCAAGCGGATCGATTCCTTTTTTATCGAGGATCTGTTTCACTGCATTTATTCCGATCTCAGAAGTGCCGCGGTCTTTTCCAACCATGATGCGACGCTCTTTGATGCCGGTGCGTGAGGTGATCCACTCATCGGTTGTGTCCACCATTTTCTCCAGGTCAGCATTTGATAATACTGTTTCCGGGAGCCATCCTCCTACTGCTGTTATTGCTGCCCTGATCTTTTTCATGCTAAAACGCTTGTTTGATTTTTTCAGGCAAATTTACTTGCGCAACATTGTACGAAAGCATGATCATATTTTTTATTGCAAGCGGACTTGAAATTCCATGACCGATGATAACGCTTCCATTAACACCGAGGATGGGTGTTCCCCCGTAAAGTTCGTAATTGAATCGGTTAAAGTACTCATCATTTATTCCACGGCTTTTAATTTTGGAATAAAATGATTCAGCAAATTTCAACACAACATTCCCGGTAAATCCTTCGCACACGATGATATCTGCTTCATCACTGAAAATATGACGGCCTTCAACATTACCGATGAAATTAAAATCTTTCGAATCTTTCATCAATGAATGTGTTGCCTGCGCCACCAGATTTCCTTTTTCCGGTTCTTCACCAAGATTCAGCAAACCAACTTTCGGGTCTTTCATTCCGAATACATGCTCGGCGTATAATTTTCCGAGAATGGCGAATTGGTAAAGCACATCCGGTTTACAATCTGCATTTGTTCCAACGTCGAGCAGCAGGTTAAACCCGCCGTATTCTTTTGGAAAAGCAGTTGTGATACAAGGGCGGATAACACCCGGAATTGCTTTGATCGTGTACATGGAGCCCACGAGCATTGCGCCGGAATTACCGCAGCTTGAAAATGCGTCGAGCTTCCCCTCTTTCATGAGTCGGAAGCCCGTAGCGATTGTGGAATTTGGTTTAGATGAAAACGCTTTGACAGGATGTTCACCCATTCCGATTGTTTCGGTAGCGTGAACAATATCAAATGCGGAAGGATCGACTCCCTTTGCCGATAAGCCGGAACGGATTTGTTCCTGATCGCCAATGAGGACGAGTCTTACTTGAGCGGGCATTTCAGCGTACGCGAGACAAGCGCCTTCCAGCGGAGCCCCGGGTGCGAAATCACCGCCCAGGATGTCGATCCCGATTTTCATTCTTGGGAGAGGCTGATTAATCCTTCTTCTCCATCACAACTTTGCCCTTGTAGTAAAGAGCGCCATCGTGCCAGTAAGCGCGGTGCCAGAGGTGAGCTTCACCTGTTACAGAACAAACAGCTACGTTAGGAGCTTCTGCTTTATAGTGAGTGCGGCGTTTATCGCGGCGGCTCTTGGAATGGCGGTGTTTTGGATTTGGCATTTTATTTTGATTTTAAAGTATTCTAGTTATCGAATTTGAGATTCTTTAATGAATCCCATCTCGGGTCGGAGTTTTTGTTTTGTTCTTCGTCTGAATCGCTGCCGGCCCGCAGCTCTTCAAGCTTTTTAATCACTTCAGGATCACATTCATTGGAACCTTCCGGATTTCCCCCGCATACTCTGCGGGAAGGAACAAGCAATGAAATGTATTCATATAAGTACTGTGAAAGGTCGAGCGCATGAACACTTTCGGGCAGACTGATCAGGTCGTCTTCATCTTCAAATTTATCTGCATTGAGATGAACAACTAAAATCTTGTCGCCTTCTACCGGCTGGCGATAATCGCTTACACAACGATCGCAAATCTGTTCAACTTCACCTTTCATTTTGATGTTGAGGGTCATGATATGAAAGCTCTTGACCATATTAACATCAACTTGTACGTTTCCCCTTTTTATTTCTGAAAAAGGAAAAGCTTCAAAGAACGAATCATTCACCTGGAACTTAAAATCGTGGCTCCCGTCTTTCAGGCTAGAGAAGGGGATACTGTATGCTTTCATTCCTCCCATGACAACCTCCATTTTGGAAAGGTGGCAAAACTACACAAATTAACAGGATATGAACAAAATCCCGGGCTGTTTTTTCGGGGTTTTTGGAGGAAAATGGTTAAAAAGTGGGGAATTTTGGATGAAATGGGGGAATTTGGCGATAAAGAATGTGCTAATATGCTGGTGTGGCGCTTCGCTTAATGTGTTGATGGAGCTGAAGATCGGGATAGGCCAGAATTACAATTAGCATATTTCTGCATTAGAAAAGCAAATTGCATTTGACCTTCTATCTACCTTCTCGCTGATTTATACTTATCTTTAAATCATGAAAAAGTTGACAATCAACTTACCGGATACTGTTGATTTAACTCCAAAAGAGACGGTTACTGCCCTTGCCGCCCAGCTTTACGAAATGGGTAAGCTTTCGCTTGGACAAGCCGCCGATCTTGCGGGATACTCGAAAAGAACTTTTGCAGAGCTACTTGGTAATTATGGTGTTTCTATTTTCAATTTCCATGCGGAAGAATTAGAAAAAGATATTCTGAATGCAAAAAACTATAGTATCTGATACCAGTCGTCTCATTTTACTGGACAATATCGGTGAGCTCAGAATTTTACATTTACTTTTCGGGGAAATAATAATAACATCTACAATCGCAAAAGAATTTGGTGAAAAGTTGCCAAAGTGGATAAAAGTTATTGATCCTAAAAATAAAATCTACCAAAACCTTCTCCTTACTACAGTTGATAAAGGAGAAGCGAGCGCCATAGCGCTTGCAGTGGAACAAAAAGAATGTCTTCTTATTCTTGATGACCAGAAAGCGAGAAAATTAGCTCTGAAATTAGGCTTGAAATATACCGGAACACTTGCTTTATTGGTGAATGCAAAACTCAACGGGCACATTAAATCCATCGTGCCAATATTAAATAAGATTAGAAGAACTAATTTTCGATTGACCCCGGAACTTGAGAAAAAAATACTCGAAGCGACAGGTGAATAGGATTAAACGGCACTCCTATCTTTCTCTTCCCTCCCGCTGTCTCGGCGCGGCTTTCAACGGGTTGGCAGAAATCTCACTCCACTTATTTCTTGCACGGTAAATATCAATCGCGGCATAAACTGCTTCGCGAAAAGAAGATTCATTCGCCACATTTGTTCCGGCAATATCATACGCGGTTCCATGATCGGGTGAGGTGCGGACGAATTTTAATCCTGCGGTGAAATTTACTCCACCGGAAAATGATAATGCTTTAAAAGGTGCAAGCCCCTGGTCGTGGTACATGGCTAATACGCCGTCGTAATTTTTGTAGGCTTCCGATCCGAAAAATCCATCGGCGGGGAAAGGACCGAATGCCAAAAGATTCTCTGCCTTCAATGCTTCGACAGCCGGCATGATAATTTCCAATTCCTCTTTTCCGATTGCGCCCTGGTCGCCGGCGTGTGGATTTAATCCGAGGATGGCAATTTTCGGGCGACGGATTCCAAAATCTTCGAGCAGCGATTTACACATCAGCTTTGTTTTCTGAATGATGCGCTCTTTGGTAATCTGTTGCGCCACATCACGGATAGGCAAATGTTCTGTCAATAAGCCAACACGAAGATTTCTATTGACCAATAACATCAGCGATTGTTCAGCGCCGAATTTATTCTGGAGATAAGAAGTATGACCAGTAAAAGCCGGAACATCGATGCTGATGCTGTGCTTGTCAACCGGCGCAGTAACGAGCACGTCAATT
>JBKJMR010000279.1:0-3028 GCA_046596275.1 Bacteroidia bacterium
AACGAATAACCGATCTGGTATTTTATCTGTGCCCCAACTTTCATCTTCCTGATATTTATTTCAATCGCAACCGGAACTTTCCCCGGTGAAGCAATTTCAATTTTCTCCGTTCGCTTCTCTGTATTGATAAGAAATGTTTTTCCCTTTTTAAAAACAACAGAATCTTTTCCAAGATAAATTTTATCAATCGTGAGATGAATGAGATAATTTTTCTGTGCAAAAGAAAAAAGCGATACCAGTAAAAACAGTAGAATTAAGGGAAGACGTTTCATCGCTTCTAAATTAGCAATAAACAAGCCAGAAAGGGGTTGTTGGTTGGTGGTAAAAAGTTGGTGGTGGGCGGGTGTATTTGGTAGTTGGTAATTTGACAATCAGTAATCCCAATTAAAGGAATAGGTTAGATTCCAGGACTTTCTCCTTTTTGCAAACCACCAACTTTTTATACCGCCAACTACCAACTTTTCACGACCTTTGCACCATGATTACCAAAGAACAAGTCCTCGATGCATTGCGTCATGTGGACGACCCGGATCTTAAAAAAGATCTTGTTACCCTCGGGATGATTAAAGACATTGAAATCGACGGCAAAAACGTTTCATTTTCCGTAGTGCTCACCACTCCCGCTTGCCCAATGAAGGAATTAATTCACAAGGCCTGCGTGAATGCAATTATTTATTACGTCGACAAAGAAGCGATTCCGAAAGTGAATATGACTTCCAATGTGACCACGCAGCGCACCGGAAATGTATTGCCCGGCGTAAAAAATATTATTGCTGTTGCTTCCGGGAAAGGTGGCGTAGGGAAATCTACCGTTGCTGCAAATCTCGCCTGCGCACTGGCGATGCAGGGTGCGCGCGTTGGACTTATCGATGCAGATATTTACGGACCATCCGTGCCGATCATGTTTGATGTGGTGAATGAAAAACCGATGTTGCGTGATATCAACGGAAAAGGACATCTCGTGCCGGTAGAAAGCTACGGCGTGAAATTATTATCGATCGGTTTTTTTGCAGATATGAACCAGGCGATTGTCTGGCGCGGACCAATTGCGGTGCGTGCGCTGAATCAATTGCTGAGTGAAGCTGACTGGGGCGAGCTCGATTATATGATCGTAGATCTTCCACCGGGAACAGGCGATATTCATCTCTCACTCGTAGCCGCAGTTCCCATCACCGGCGCTGTAATTGTAAGCACACCACAAAATGTTGCGCTCGCAGATGCAAAAAAAGCAGTTGCTATGTTCCGCATGCCTGCGATCAATGTGCCTGTTTTGGGCATTGTAGAAAACATGGCTTATTTCACTCCTGCTGAATTGCCGGAAAATAAATATTACATCTTCGGACGTGAAGGCGCTTCCCGTTTGGCAGAAAATCTCGAAATTCCTTTGCTTGCACAAATTCCTTTAGTTCAAAGCATTTGTGAAGCAGGAGATGCCGGCCGACCTGCCGTATTACAAAAAACTACGCCACAGGCAATTGCATTCCTCGAATTAGCCGGAAACATCGCACAACAAGTCGCAATCAGGAACGCAATCGTTAAAGAACCTGTCGCCTGATTACCTATATTTGCACCAGATTAAAACTACCATGCACACAGAACTTGGAACACGAATTGAAGCCGCATTAGATAGTCTCCGTCCATTCCTTAAAGCCGACGGCGGCGATGTGAAGCTTCTCGAAATTACCGATGATAAGATCGTCCGCATCGAATTTCTCGGCGCGTGCAAATCGTGTTCAATGAATGTGATGACGTTCAAAGCCGGCATCGAAGAAGCAATCCGCAAAGCTGCACCTGAAGTTACTGCTGTAGAAGCGATAAATTTAGTTGCAGTCACGGCACACGATTAATCCTTCGATTGTCGCTCAGGATGACATACTAATCAAGAAATTATACTAAAATGAAAGCCGCCCTGGATTATGGCGGCTTTCATTTTATATAGATACATGTCATCCAGAACGACAATTATTTCACCAGGTAAGTATTGATATACGTCCGGATACGCTCCGCATTGTTCTTTGAAAAATCAGTGTATTGCTCAGCGAAAAAGATGTGGTACATGCTCACCATCGCGTAACAATCAAGAAATCCGGCTTTCTGAACTTTTCGTGCGAACCCGAATTCTCTTTCTTCTGTTTCCGATTTTTTGAGCATAAATTCCCAGCTATAGCACTCCAGGTATTTTTGATCCGTGAACTCAATCTTCTTTTTTATGATGCCTTCTTCATTGCAGAATTCAAACACTTTATCCTTTGCAAGACGGTAATACGTCCACGGATCTTCATTTGTAGTCCCCTGCTCCTCCACGCCGATAATATTCGGAAGATAAACACGCTTCATCCAATGGCGGTCAAACGTTTTTCCGAGTTTGGTGCAAATCGCATCCAGCTTCACAAAATAGCGAATGTCGGGGTAGACAATAATTCCATCCACACATGCGCCATACGCATCCTGCCACCTGTTAAGCTGCGTA
Organism: Bacteroidia bacterium; assembly: GCA_046596275.1. Taxonomy (GTDB): domain Bacteria; phylum Bacteroidota; class Bacteroidia; order Palsa-965; family Palsa-965. The sequence continues at coordinate 2,471 of JBKJMR010000279.1, forward strand.
TAACAATTCACAAGGCTCTGGCGCGGGTCCAGCATTTCCGGTTCTAAACGAATTGCTTTTTGAAAATAAGGAATGGCTTTTTCGAATTTCTTATCACGATAATAGCACATCGCAATTTTATTATTCGCTTCGTAAAAATTACTGTCAAGCTTCAATGCCTTTTCATACGCACGAATGGCAGTGGAAAAACTACCTGCAGTGTAATCCTCTGCCGCCTTAGCGTAAGCCTCTTTTGCTTCTTTAGAAACTAAAGTGTCCACAGTTGGCTCAAGAAATTCTGCGTGCAATATCCAGGAAGCATTTTCCTGTTGCGGACAAAGCAAAGTTGCATTCGAACAAGCATTGATCATTTCAGAACGATAAGCGCTTGATTTTAATTTACTGAGATCAAAGGTGGTCTGACCTTTTGCGGCCTTGTTGAAAATATCCGTGTAATCCGCCATCAGCTGTGTCTGGTAACGATCGTATTCATACACACAACGTCGTTCCCAAAGCTCATTATCAAAAACATGTTCCTCCTGCACTTTTATCAGCGTGGAAATCGCCTTATCATATTTA
>JBKJMR010000322.1:0-2593 GCA_046596275.1 Bacteroidia bacterium
ATAAAAGCACTGATCAAATCACCAGGGATAATGCGTGGGACAGTGTGTCCATTTCTTCCATTTCCGCAATTAACCCACTATATCCTGATACTTTTTTCACACAAAATGGAATTCCATTTACAGTGAATCTTGAGTGTAGATATCCGAAGCTTGGTTCCAGAAGATATTACGATCTCGTTTTCCCTCAAATACCCGGAGGGAATGATTCCCTTGAGGGATTATTAGGGAATCAATTGGAGATAAATTCAAAATTAATTAAAAATGATGGGCTAAAAGGTGAGGTGAGTCTTTGGGTTGATAGTACAGGAATTATAACTGAACCAGTAATGAATCTAAGCATCGATCCTCAATTAGACAAGCAAATTCTGAAAATCATGAGTGATGTAAAATGGCTTTCTGCTTATCATTCAGCAACTGGTGTGCGAATTGGATATGAAGCCGTGGTTTTTTTAACTATTAAGTTTTTTAAAGAATAGAATTATTTGATGCGGTATTACTTAGGAGGTAAAATGGCACGGAAGCACGACGACACGGTAAAAAAATGTACGGAACAATATCTTCTATAATTTATCATTCGTTAATGCATACAAGACCATTCCAAGGATGATGAAGTGCGGAACTTTAAATTATCCACCAATCTTTGAGAAGATTGCAATGAAATAAATAAAAATACCCAGGCCGATCACACCGAGACCAAGGATTATTCCGCTGACAATTTTGACTTTACGATTGTTTTTTGCAATGAAAAGGTTTGCGATTGAAAGTATAAAAAGCGAAATTGATAATGTGATAAACGCAGCCTCGAGAAAATGCAGAAATCCGTACCCGAAAGAAGGAGAAGGATATTTCTGCGGTGCCATATCCGAATAATCTAACGTTTCATTAGCGCTTTCTATTACTTCCCCGGTGATGTAGGATAAAAGAACAATTACGACTAACAGCAAACAAAGCGAATAGAAAAAAACATATCGGCCTGCTTTGGCCTGTTGAATGCCGGTCAGCAAAATCAGTATTATACACGTAATAGAAATGATAAGCGACATATTGTTTTGGGTTAAGTGATTTTATCCTGCGAAATTCATTAATGCATATGTTATAAATGCAAGGTAAAGACAAATAGGAATTAATACTGTGCTTACAATTCTTACTGACTTTTTATTTTTACGAATGAAGGGATTGATCAGTGATGAAATGAAAAGAATAAGAAATAATCCTGCTGTGATGACTTCTAAAAAAGTTACCAGCTCAAACATGCTGCTGCTTTGCTCAACAGTTGCTGAAGTATTACCACTCAGCTCTACTGTTTCGGATAATGCAGCTTCCATAAGCGCTGTGAATGAATAAAGCATCAGGAAAAAACTTACCAGGAAAAGTCCGAACAGTGCAAAGAAAAATACGTGATTGCGATTAGTTTTAATAAGACGGATACCGATTATAATTACAGCGATGACAATGAGCGTTCCGGCAATGGAAGAAAGGATCATAATAGTGGGTTGATTGGTTAAAGGTAAGTTTATTGCTGTTGAAATGGAATAAGATTTTTAGCCACCGATTTTTCCCATGTGCGCTATTGCATAAATAAAAGCAACCACGCCGGCGATGTTTAGCAGGAGAATAAGAACGCTGACGATTTTTACTGAACGTTTCATTTTAGGCATGCAAAGATTAGCAATGGAAATAAAGAAAAGAAGAATTATCAGGCCGGCGCTTGTTTTATAAACATATTCCTGCAATCCATTCGCGAAGAGGAAAGGTTGGTTGATCATGTTTCCATTCACGCTATAGACAACTGGGTGTCCATCATATTCTAAAATTTTATTTGCAGCGAGGTACAATAGATAATTTAAGACACCACTCAGGCAAAGTAAAAAGAAAAAGATAGGATAACGACCGAATTTACTTAACCAAAATCCTGCACCTGCTACAAGTATAAAAAAGCAGGCCGTAAAGAAGTTTGCACTTGGAGGATTCATTTGTTTTGGGGTTAGAAAGTGCGGCTGGCCATATTGAAATAAAGGTAGATCCATTTTTTGCAATGAGATTTTCCTTAACATGTTTTGCATTATGAGTGGAGATTTACTCTGCAATGTTTTGCCTCACTTCGACAAGTTCAATGCAGGCTCCGGCACTAAGAAAAGCAGGCACCAAAAAAGAAAGCACAAAAAAGCGGCAACCATTTCTGATTGCCGTCTTTATGATTAGCAAGTTGTCAGTTCGAGTGTTCCGCTTTTGAAATCTCCCTTTTATAATAGAAGGCCCAATAAAGCGGAATGTATCGAGAACTAAAACGCCGCAATCTTATCACTCATATATTTCCCCGACATCAACTTGTCTTTGATCTTCGAGAAACAATCGATCGTGAAATTCACATCTTCAATTGTGTGAACTGCTGTCGGAATCAAGCGCAGGATAATTTGTCCTTTTGGAATTACTGGATAAACTACCATTGAGCAGAACAAATTGTAATTCTCACGTAAGTCAAGAATCAAATTCGTTGCTTCAGGAATTGAACCGCTCAAATAAACCGGAGTTACAGGCGAACTGGTTGTTCCGATGTTGAAACCATTATTTTTCAAACCGTCCTGCAACGCGT
>JBKJMR010000392.1:0-4570 GCA_046596275.1 Bacteroidia bacterium
TTTCCTCTTTCTGTCCAACCCGGCATTTCATCCGTTTTAAAAGAGATGCGCATTTTATTCGCCCACACTTGTTTGATCGTTCCCTGAAATTTCCAATTCTCTGAACCTGTTTCCCCACTATTTGAAAACAGCTCAATATTTTTTCCGCCACCGAACTGGTGCAATTCATTTAATCCTTGTGTGCGTTCAATTTCAATATTGAGATAATCGCCATAACCCAATTCTTCCGAAGTAATTTGCACCGGGTACCACGTTACACCATTCTTGCGGCGTTCCTGTATGCTGCTGCGCTCAAATTGCGCGACGTATTGTTTGTAATCTTCATCTTTTTCTATTGCAAGAAGATCAATGAGATTTTTTAAGGCTGATTTGGAATCGAAGGAAGTTTTCGCCACTGTTTCTGTTCAATTATTAAGCTGCAAAGATACGAATCAACATCAACGAAGGTGCTGTCATGAAGGGGCGTCCTTCACGCCTCCTTCCTGACAAATTCGTATATTCGTATGAACTGCTAATTAACGATCAGCCCCAAGGAATGCGCTACCTCTCTGCACTCATTTTATTTTCTTTCTTATCCTTCTCTTCCTACGCACAAAATCAAGCGCTGATCGATAGCTTAAAACGTGCGTTGAAACCTGCGAAGGATACAAACCGCGTAAATGTGCTGGTTAAACTTTCGGATAAAATACATCTTGACCAGCCGGACGAGGGAATAAAATATGCGCAAGAAGCGCTTACACTTTCAAAGCAGCTCAATTTTAAACGTGGCCTTTTTGATGCGAATATGGCCATGGGGTTTTCGCTATACGGTAATGGAAGCTATGATTCTGCACTTGTCTATTTTGAAAGAGCAAGATTGCTTGCACTGGAGTCGCAAGACCTGCAACAAATGGCAAGTGTATATGCCAATATGGGTAATGTATACGGCGATATCGGTCAGAATAAAAAGTGCATTGAATATTATTTGATCGCTGCTGATCTTACCAAAAAATTAAACAGGCCTGAAAAAGCTGCTTATATAAAAGTCAATATTGCCACTGTATATTCTGTTTTAGGTCAACACGATTCAGCTTTGGTTTTTTATAAAGAAGCAGAAGCAACTTTATCCAAATTAAATATAGATCACCCTAAGCTCCCTATTGTTTTAAGTAATATCGGGGCGTCTTATCTTGAATTGAACGACACTTTAAAATCTGAAGTTGCTTTTATTGAAGCGTTACGAATTTCGAAAGTTCATAATAACCAACGAGGATTAGCTTCGGCCTATGATCATCTTGGTGTGCTTGTTTATTTTTACCGGCATAATTATGATTCTGCTGTTGCAATGCTTAATCATGCTATTGCTATTTATGAAGCAACAGGTTCCAAAATCGGTTTATCGGAAGCTCACGTACACCTTGGCCAGATTTATTTCGGAGAAAAAAAATATCCTGAAGCGGTCGCAAGCTTAAAAGAAGGTTTAATTATTTCAGAAGAGATAGGAGATTATTATAATTTGAAAGTGTATTACCGCATACTTTCTGAACTTTATGAAAAGACAGGAGATCCTGTTGCAGCACTTGATTATCACAAAAAGCTGATGGATGTTAAAGACACGTTGTTCAATTTAAATAACACCAGTCTTGTATCGGAAATGAAAACCCAGCTGGAGAATGAAAAAAAGCAGCGGGAAATTGAATCGCTCAACGCGCAGGGCCAGAGACAAACTGTAATTCTTTACTCGGCGATTGCGGTAGGTATTCTTATTCTGCTGCTTGCTATTGTTGCGCTCAATCGTTACCTCGTTAAAAAACGCGCGGGAGAATTGCTCGCCGTGCAGAATTCAGAAATACAACATCAAAAAAATATCATCGAAGAAAAAAACAAAGACATTACCGACAGCATTTATTATGCGCAACGAATTCAAAATGCAATTCTCCCTTCTAAAGAGCAGATAAAAACTATTTTCTCCGAATCGTTTGTGCTGTTTCGTCCGAAAGCAATTGTTAGCGGCGACTTTTATTGGTTTGAAGAATCCGGCGATTACAAATTATTTTCCGTTGTGGATTGTACCGGCCACGGCGTTCCGGGAGCGATGCTAAGTGTTGTGGGTCATAACTTTTTGAATAAAGCCGTCCACGATGAAAAGCTGATCATGCCGGATAAATTGCTGCAGTTCCTCAATGAAAATATTTCAAAAATGTTGCGTCAGAAACATGAGGACAAAGTGATTCAGGATGGAATGGATATTGCGTTGTGTGCGTACCACGAAAAATCACAAACGCTTTATTATTCCGGATCGTTCAACTCCATGTATTATATCCGCAAGGAGGAATTGCATGAAGTAAAATCGGACAAGATATTCATCGGTAATTTTTACCAGGAGCCTGATAAAAAATTCACGTTGCATAGCATTAAGGTGGAGAAAGGTGATTTGTTCTATGTTTTTTCCGATGGATTTGCCGATCAGTTTGGCGGACCGACAGGAAAAAAATTCAAGTACAAACCATTCAAGGAATTATTGCTCAGCATGAACAATGAAAAAATGCAAACGCAGGAAGAGCAGCTTTCTATTGCATTTGAAAATTGGAAAAATAATCTTGACCAGGTTGATGACGTCTGCATTATAGGTGTGCGCGTAGGTTAGACTTAATTGCTGTTCGCGCGAAGTCGGGAACGACTTACAAAGAAAAATTACTTTACCAGGTAAACATCAGCGTAAACAGGATAATGATCGCTGTAGCCTCCGATGTATCTTGAACCTACATACATATGCAGTGGCCCCGGAGGATCTCCTTTGTAATTTTCTCCTGTCATCCATTCTTCTCGAAAGATATGTGCGTCGCGGATGATCAACCCTTTTCCTTCTTCCATGCTGTGCGTGATGAGGATCTGGTCAAGCATGTTTTTTTCTTTCTTATAATGATAAGAACCATCGCCTGCAGCATTTAATGAATCCATCAGATCAACAAAACCTGTTGTGGATTCCTGGGAATATTTAAGGCTGAGAATACTCTTATCATCCGGCTCATCATTAAAATCTCCCATGGCAAGAATTTTTGCATTCGGAAATAATTTCAAAATGCTGTCCTGTGCCTGGCGCAATTTCTGAGCCGCAACCATTCTCCGGGGCACACTGTTCTCTTCACCACCACGACGTGAAGGCCAGTGATTGACGAAAATATAAAGCGTATCTTTTTTACCGAACACACCTTTTACCAATAGAATATCACGTGTGTAAGAAGAATCCGACGGCATCGGCACGTAGATCGTCTTTGAACCGAGCACTTTAAATTTATTCTTCTTGTAAATCATCGCCACATCAATTCCGCGTTTGTCAGGCGAATCATAATGCACAATGCCATATTTCTGTTTCGCCAAAGGTGTTTTGGTTGTAAGGTCTACCAGCACATTTTTATTTTCGATTTCAGCCATTCCCAGAATATCGGGGCCTATTCCATTTCCCATTGCAAGAATTACTTTCGAAAGGTTGTTCAATTTTGCAACGTAACGCGCCGAGCTCCATTTCATTTTACCATTCGGAAGAAATTCTTCATCATCCGTTTTCGGATCGTTGATTGTATCGTATAGATTTTCAACGTTCCAGAAAGCAATGCGCGCAGCCGGTGCAGAGGGCTTTTGAGCATACAGGCATCCCGTCAATAGCAAGCCGAAAAGTATATTAGCTGTGATTTTCATGGCACAAAGGTAACTGCATCTGTCCTGTTTCCGCACTTTAAAGGGGCAGAATTGTGATTGTTTCCCGCGAGTTGAATCGGCAAAAGCCCCATTCTACAGGCAATTCAGGGCACCCGGCAGGAATTTGATAATGAAAGATTAATGATAGCACCGATTGTGAATAGTGTTGTTAAGAAATGATTTCCTTAACACTTGTACAAGAAAAAGCATTTGTTAAATTTGTTATATACCTATTGATTTTACCCCTATGCGTTTTTTACTTACCCTCGCCCTTTTCAGCACGCTTACCTTTTCTGTAAACGCGCAAACCAAAGAAGCTGCTACTATTACTTCACTCAATGCGGTTCCGCGTGGCACACAGGTGTTGCTTTCGTGGAATCCCGACAAAAAAGATATTGTTGGCTACAAAGTAGAACGTTCCAAAAACGGATCTGAATTTGAAATGTTCAGTGAAGTACAGGGAAGCGATCAGCCTGTTGAATTTATAGAAACAGATTTTACTCCACTTGCCGGCTTATCGTATTATAGATTATCTGCACGATTGAAAGATGGCCGTGTTGTATATTCAAATGTAGTTCCCGTAAAATTTTCTGCGAATGGAAATGCAGCATCACCGGTGCAGGGCAATACAACAGAAAATGAAAAAGGTGTGCTCATTATAGTACGGAGCGCAATGGGCGATGAATATTACTCCAAAGTAGACGTTGAAAATGCAAACGATCCCATCCAGTGTAAAGATGCTAACCCGGTATTGGCGCAGGGAACGTATACGATTGTCGCATGCTCAGAACAGGAATTATATTCAAAACAAATCATCATCGATTAACCAGGACCCGTCTGAATACAAAGCCGTTCGTGAGAGCGGCTTGTTTTAATTCTTGAGACTTGAGAA
>JBKJMR010000444.1:0-5933 GCA_046596275.1 Bacteroidia bacterium
GATAATGACTCCGTTATTTGCCTGGCAAACCTATGCGCCTGATAAAAAGGGGGTGTCAACTTATGCATCTGTCAGCAAAACATTATGGGTGTCTCTATTGTCAGAGGTACTATTCAAGGACAATCCGGTTGCCAGGGGAGTAATTGCACAATACAAGCAAAGCGCCATGGACAATGGATATGCGGGACTGATGCGACTGAATTTGTTGGCTGCCACCTGCGGACAACTATCCGAATCTGAATTCGATGTGTACATGAATCAGCCAGGCGAAATTTCATTGGATGTCATGACTGTCGATCCCTCAACAGTCGACGATTTCATTAGTAAGAAAAATGAACTCCTTTACCAACCGCAGTTTATTGAACAATTTCTGAAGACATCCCAACAGAATCGGATTGAGCAATTCATGATCATAAAGGCGCGCTGGAATGATATGAATGAAGCGGATTATCGTACGCTGCTAACGGGTACAAATGTGGATACATTACTCCAGAAGTATCATTTTTCTTCGCAACTTGAATTCCAATCCGCAGTGAAAAATTATGAAGATATGTTCCGGGATGTGATTCTAGCTGAGTCTTTTCTAATGCTCGACCAGAATGAGGCAATTGTGGGTAAAGTCAAGTTGGACTATATGTTGGATGATACCTTACTCGATGATCTTGTCAATATTATTTTGGGAAAAGATCTTGCCGCTCAATATGATGCAGCTAATGATTTACGTGCAACGGGGTTTGAACGTTTTGTTAAGGATTTCGATGTACCTATTCATGGCGGAAGGATTGCAATGACATCTGCACTTTACTTTGAGCAAGCTTTGGCAGCAAACGCCAAGGGACATAAAAGCCTGGTTAATTATTACAAAAGCAAGGACTCAGGCGAAATATGGTATGGACAGTTAGGAATGAGTTATTATTTTTCTGACAACATCGGTCCTTTATACCAGGATTTGTTTATTAAAGGAGCTGAAAAGAATAAAGGAAAAGATCCGGATTTGGATAAAGCATTAGAGCCATATAAAAGCAAGAATAATAATTTTAGTTTTCTCGGTATTGCTAATCCGCTGGCAAGACGAATGATTGCAGCCTGGTATCCTGAAATGCAACTTGCATGGGCAATTGATCGCGGTGCAACGAAAATGGATCCTGAGCTTTTAAAAAAACATCCCATATTGGAGGATGTTACAATGAACTTCCGTGATTTAGCAAAAGAATACAAAGATCCCAAAAAAGGAACCGAGGACCAGCGAAGAGCAGCGTTGAAAATAGATATAATGAACCGGCTGGATGAAAAACTAGCGAACATTCCTAAGGCACGGAATGAGCTGAAAAGTGATCCGGAAAAAGCATGGAAGATGGATGGCGTCATCTCAATTATAGAAAACAGGGAGGGAATTCTTCCGGGAACTGCAATGTTTGCCATTGTCGCTGATAAGGTTAAAGCAATACAGAATTCAGAATTTTGGATTAACATAGGTATTGCTGCGCTGGGAATTATCATTGGAATTGCAGGCTTGATCACACTCAACCCGTATTTAATTATTGCCGGGGTTCTGATTTCAACAATTGACCTGACAAGAACTTATGCAGCATACAGTTTGCAATCGGACATTTACAATACTGGCTTTTCGCAACAATTAAGTCTTGTGCAACCCGATTTTCTTCCTGTTGCTATTTCAATTATTGGTTTGGCTGTTGATGCTATTTCCGCAAGTTTTACCGTTGCAGGTTATATCATTAAAGTTCAGCGTGGCATCATTGCTTTTGAAAAAGCAATGGAAAGCATATATGATGAACTTGGTGAAGCGGTTTTGAAAATGGCTCGAAAAGATTTTGTTGAACAGATGACTGCCATCTATAAGCAAGGGTATCTTGCCGCTAAAGGATCACCGGAGTTCAATGCATTGCTAAAAGAATTCCCGACCTTGATGGATGTTTTACCAAAGCATGCTTATGTAGGATTAAACAAAATTTTCAGTAACGGTGATGATGGACCTGATCTGCTAAGATCAGTACTTAAAGCGTTGCAAGATTCGCCGGAGGCAATAAGCAGGCTTAGTCTGCAAATTTTTGTACAACCCAATCTTTATACCACGCTTAGCAAAGTTGTTACAGAATTTGATCCCGCGGGACTGTCAGGCGACATTTTGAAATTCTATACAACGATTGGAATAAAATATCTCCCGCAACTGGAAACCCTTATAGATTTTTTACCAAAGGAATTAGCTGTTTTGAAAAGGGGGGAATTATTGTCAGATCCACTATTTATCAACCGCATGTTTGGAAGCGAAAACGTGATGGCGAATTTTCTGAATCCTGCAACCGAAATTTCAGCGTCGACATTGTTAACCAAATATCTTGTTGGAGTTTCAAAAACGGATCCGATTTTTGTCAGCTTGAAACGAATTCTTGCAAACGGGTTTTCAGAAAGCAACCTTGATAGCTTGCTTGCAAAGGCTGTAAAGCAAGGTAAGGACGTCAAACAATTTATTGGTGCGCTCGACCAAATATCCGTAATGCGACCGGCAGAGTTTGATTTCCTTAAATCGATGTTGCTAAGTAAAAATCCTCAGGATTTTACAAAGGCTCATTTTGTTATTACTGATATCGTGTCCAATTCGGATTGGGCGAATACAGCTTGGAGATCGAACAGAATATTTAATGAAAATGCAACTGTTGATCCAAAATGGAGAGCCCAGGATCCTGTGAGATTTGACTCCCTGTCGCAAGACCCTGCGAAAGGAAGTGTAGAACCTATGGAAGCAGAATCAATTCTTCAGGCAGCAAAGGAAGGTAAAATCAGCAACCCCACAAGAAATACCGATCCCGAGGTGATAGGCAAGCCCTTTCCTGATTATATGGTCACTGGAAAATATAAATATTGTGATATCAAAACTGCTCGTCCGGCGTGGGTTAGAACTTTTAGTGAACAGGCAAATGATATGGCAAATAAAATTGGCAAATATGCAGATGATACAGTAATTATTATAGATTTGAAATTGCTTGATGAAACAGAACGTGAGGCTTTCAAAATTCAATTGACTGCAACCGGAGCCCTTAAAAATCCAAATGTTTTTATCATTAATCCATAATCCTATGTCTGAGGAGATTATTAATACAAAAAAACAATTCGAAGAATTTAGTTCTTCCGGATTTGGCTTTTCGAAAATTGAGATGCTGTTCCTTGAAAATTATGACCTCCTTAACCAGGGATTTATGCAAAGTGAAATGGAGAAATGTGTATTCACAAATTGCAATTTTAATGGCTGCATCTTTGAAAAAGCCAGGCTCACCGACTGCAAATTCGTGAATTGCACTTTTGTGAAAGCAGAATTGAACCGTGCACATCTTACCAATACTACATTCGCCGGCTGCAATTTTTTCAAAGCAGATTTTACGAGCACAACATTCAGTTATTGTGGTTTTGAAAACTGCAGTATGATCTCGGCTTGGGTGCTTAACACCGACTTCAGGAATAGTACCTTTTCAAAAGTTGATTTTATGAGCGCTCAAATTGCAGGGGCCCGGTTAGCAGAAGTCAGAATGTTAGATCCAATTCGCCTTGAAGGGGCTTTACTGGAAAATATCGACATCAGTAAATTGGCAGATGGTTCAGTCATAGTTAATGGTGAAGATGCGCTTATGCGAATTTCGGAAATGAAATAGGGCGGATGCTGTAGTATATTGTTCTGACGGCGAAATACAATTGACCTTACCAGATAAATAGCATGAACCAATTAAGATCAAAGCAGCCCATTTCCGAACTCGCACGGTTAAGCCCTTATAAAGTAGTTGGCGAATGGGATATAGCTATTCCCAATCAAAAATTATCGAAGCAGCTGCTTGTTTTTATTACCGAAGCATTTCAAAAATGTTTTCCCTGGGTTGTGTATAAAGAGGTGCTTGTTGCCGAACTCCGGGAATCAATTCCCAATACCTGGAAGGGCGATTCTTCTGTTGACTGGAAAACGTGGCTGGAGAAGTACGATTTTCAACCAGAAAATTTAGAATATGATATTTTCAGCCTCTATTTTAGTATCAATGTTAGTACTTTACAAGATGGGGAAATAACCTTTCCTCCCGCGGACCATTTTGGTGAATTGACACTTCATCTCGAGGAAGGTAAGATTTCAGTTTCAATTACACTGTACTTAAATCTCTTCACAAAAGCAGCTTTTCCGAACTCCGGTGAAAGAAGTCGTGGTGATTGTGTATATATGGATATTGGATCCGATTCCAGGCAGCATAACAGGAAAATGCTTTTCGAATCTCTTGCATGCATTGTAACGGAAACAAATGGAGAAGTCATTCGCAGCTTTTCCGAAGTATGTCCGACGTATGTCACATTAAATGGATTTTCTGACCAGAGTGAACAAGAGATTTACAGTACGGAATGAAATAGTGTGTTGCACTTGTAAATCACGAATAAAGAAATGAATATTTTGGAATGCATTGCCATTTGGATTTTTTCTCACAATCAATCACCATTCACCAATCACCTTTCCCCCTCACTTCCCAATACAAAACTTCCCAAAAATATTCGCCAGCAAATCATCACTTGAGATTTCCCCGGTAATCTCCCCCAGATAATGCAGCGCCTCCCGAATATCCTGCGCAAGCAGATCACCGCTCACATTATAATTCAACCCTTCAATCGTACGCTGAATCGCTTTACTTGTATGCCGCAATGCATCCACATGGCGTGCATTCGTCACAATCGTTTCCGTCACATTCACTGTGCGACTGTCAAACAAGCTCACCAGTTTTAGTTTCAGCTCGTCGATATATTGTCTTTCTTTCGCAGAGATAAACAGCACATCATGCTGCGCAAATTCCTGCTTGATCGCTTCAAAATCTTCCTTGTCAATTTTGTTGCCGATGAGCAGCAGCTGAGAACTGTCAGGAGTTACATGTTTGTTGATCTCTTCAATATTCAACTTCAGCTCACCCGCGGTTATTTCATGCACGTCGAAAAGATAGATGACGATGGCCGACTGTTTTATTTTTTCGAAGGAACGCGATACGCCGATCGATTCAATGATGTCTGTGGTCTCACGCAATCCTGCTGTATCTATGAAACGGAAAAGAATACCGTCGATCGTAATTTCATCTTCAATCGAATCGCGCGTGGTACCCGGAATTTCAGAAACGATGGCGCGTTCTTCATCAACGAGCGCATTGAGCAGCGTACTTTTTCCTGCGTTAGGTTTTCCAACAATCGCAACCGGAATTCCGTTCTTGATCACGTTTCCTACTTCGAAGGAATCAACTAAACGCTGCACCAAACGCTGAATCGTATAAAGCAATTTTTTCAGATCATCGCGATTCGCAAACTCAACATCCTCCTCAGCAAAGTCTAATTCGAGTTCGATGAGCGATGCAAAATTTACTAAGTGCTCGCGAAGCGTTTTGATCTTCGAAGAAAATCCGCCGCGCATTTGTTCGAGCGCTACCTGGTGAGAAGCAGCTGACTGAGAAGCGATAAGATCAGCAATAGCTTCTGCCTGCGAAAGATCGAATTTGCCATTCAGGAAAGCGCGTAAAGAAAATTCGCCCGGCTTAGCCATGCGCGCGCCGTAACGAATTAAAAGCTGCACTAATTGCTGTTGTATAAAAATAGAACCATGGCAGGAGATCTCCACCACATCCTGCCCTGTAAAAGAAGTCGGACCTTTAAAAATAGAAACCAGCACCTCATCCAGCGCAATTTCTCCTTCACCTATAATTCCGAAATGAATGGTGTGGGAGGGAAGGTGCGCAATCTTTTTAGCCTTGCCGAATTTATTCCGGAGAACAGATTCAGTGATCGAAAAAGCCTCCGGGCCGCTCAACCGGATCACCGCAATAGCAGCAGTTCCATGAGCAGTAGCAAGCGCAACAATAGTGTCTTCGCGGTCGAATTGCATAAACTTTGGGTGGGAACGAATTACGAAA
>JBKJMR010000050.1:0-7419 GCA_046596275.1 Bacteroidia bacterium
ACCGGCCGTTTGGTATTAAGGAAAAGGGACGGGTGACAGGCGACGAGGGACAGCTCGAAAAAATGGGGACGTGGGACGAAAAGGGGACGCGAACGAAATCATTAATTGATATTCGGTGGAATAGATTTCACACCTCGCTTTTTTCCGTCCCCCTGTCCCCATTTTTTTCCGTCCCTTCGTCCCTTTTCTCCTTAACTTCGTTTCCCGCCAAAAACTGCTGGTTTCCCAATGACAAAAAAGCTTTTTCTCCTCGACGCATATGCGCTTATTTACCGCGCTTATTTTGCTTTCAGCAACAGTCCACGCATCAATTCACAAGGCTTAAATACATCCGCAATTTTCGGTTTTACGAATACATTGCTCGATGTGATCAAAAAAGAGCAACCTACACATATTGCGGTTGTATTTGATACTGCGGCTGCTACGCATCGACATACCGAATTTGAAGCGTATAAAGCGCATCGCCAGGAAATGCCGGAAGATCTTGCAAAGGCGATTCCGTATATCTACAAATTGCTGGACGCGCTCAATATTCCTGCGCTTGAACTCGATGGATTTGAAGCGGATGATGTGATCGGGACGCTGGCGAAACGTGCGGAGGAAAATGATTTCCAAACGTTCATGATGACGCCGGATAAAGATTTTGGTCAGCTTGTTTCGGAAAAGATCTTCATTTACAAACCGGGATACAAAGGCGGACCTCCCGAGAAGCTCGGCATTTTGGAAATTAAAAACAAATACGGAATTGAACGCGCCGACCAGGTGATTGACATTCTTGGTTTGATGGGCGACAGCGTAGATAATATTCCCGGCATAAAAGGTGTCGGAGAAAAAACTGCGCTTGCGTTAATCAAAGAATACGGAACTATTGAAAACCTGCTTGCCAATACACACACCTTAAAAGGCAAGCTCAAAGAAAAAGTTGAAGCAGGAAGAGAAGCAGCGATCATGTCGCGAATGCTTGCAACAATCATTACCGATGTTCCTGTTCCGTTAGATGAAGAACAATTGCGTTACAAAGAAATTGACCGTGAAAAAGTAAAAGAGCTTTTTACTGAATTGGAATTCCGTCGCCTTGCTGTCACATTGCTTGGTGAAGAATTACCGAAAGCAGAAGAAAAACCATTGGGAGAAGATGGCCCCGGCAAAAAAACGATTGCGGGACAAATGGACATTTTCGGGCATACCGGAACCGAGATAGAAGATATCACATCGGATGAAACGAAAAATTATCAAACCATTGAAACGGTTCCGCACACTTATTTTCTGGCCGACACCGTTGAAAAGCGAACTGAATTAATTGAAACACTTTCAAAGCTCGATCGTTTTTGCTTTGATACAGAAACTACCGGGCTCAATACACTCACTGCTGAGCTCGTCGGATTTTCATTCAGCTGGAAAACAAACGAAGGCTGGTACGTTCCTGTTCCTGCTGATCAACTTGAAGCGCAAAAAATCGCAGATGAATTCAAACCGGTTTTTGCCAATGAGAAAAGCGTAAAGATCGGGCAGAATGTGAAGTACGATTTGAACATGCTGAAAAAATACGGCATTGAAATAAAAGGTGTAATGTTCGATACCATGATCGCGCACTATTTATTAAATCCCGATATGCGTCATGGAATGGATGTGCTCGCAGAAACGTATTTGAATTATTCGCCGGTAAGCATTGAAGCGCTCATTGGTAAAAAAGGAAAAAATCAAATCACCATGCGTGATGTTCCGGTTGAAAAGATCCTGGAATACGCTGCAGAAGATTCAGATGTTACCTGGCAATTGATGGAAGTTTTTGCTCCGCAATTAGCAGAAGCAAATGCAAAGCAGCTTTTTGATGAAGTAGAAATGCCGCTTGTTCCTGTGCTCGCTGCAATGGAATGCGAAGGAATAAAAATTGATTCCGAAACATTAAAAAAATATTCAGCCGAGCTTGAAAAAGAAATTGTTGCCATCGATGATGAAATTCAAAAACTAGCAGGAACACCTTTTAATATTTCTTCACCAAAACAAGTCGGAGATATTTTATTCGAAGTATTGAAGATTGCAGAGAAGCCGAAGAAAACAAAAACAGGTCAGTATGCAACCGGTGAAGACATTTTACAAAAGCTGACAAAAAAACATCCGATCATTGAAAAAATTCTTGAGTATCGTGAAATGGTGAAATTAAAAAACACCTATATCGATACGCTTCCCGAATTGGTCAATGAAAAAACCGGGCGCATTCATACTTCATACAACCAGGTTGTGGCAGCAACAGGTCGCTTGAGTTCTGATAATCCGAATTTGCAGAACATTCCGATCCGCACAGAAAGAGGAAAGCAGATCCGCAATGCATTTATTCCGCGCGATGAAAATCATGTATTGCTCAGCGCCGATTATTCACAGATCGAGCTGCGTATTGTTGCTTCTATTTGCGGGGATAAAAATATGTCGGAAGCATTCCGCGAAGGAAAAGACATTCACACCGCAACTGCCGCCCGCGTTTACGGAATTCCGGAAGCAGAAGTAACGAAAGAGATGCGTTATAAAGCAAAGAGTGTAAACTTCGGAATCATCTACGGACAAAGTGCATTCGGACTCGCAGAAAATCTCAACATCTCAAGAGGTGAAGCAAAAGAATTGATTGAAAATTATTTCCGCGAATTTTCCGGCGTGAAAAAATACATGGACGATACCATCAATTTCGCCCGCGAATATGGTTACGTACAAACGCTGATGGGACGAAGAAGATACCTGCGCGACATCACCAGCAACAACGGTGTAGTCCGTGGATTCGCAGAACGCAACGCCATCAACGCACCGATCCAGGGAACAGCCGCCGACATGATCAAAGTAGCAATGATCAATGTGCAAGCCGCGCTGAAGCAAAATAATTTCCAGACCAAACTTCTTCTGCAAGTGCATGATGAATTGGTTTTCGATGTTCCGCTGAATGAAGTGGAAGCTGTAAAACCTGTCATCGAACAAGCAATGGTCACTGCGCTGAAATTAGAAGTTCCCGTTGAAGTAGGAATCGGCGTAGGCAAAACATGGTTAGAAGCCCATTAGAAAAAATTGTTGGTGGTTGGTGGTGAAAAAAAGTTGGTAGCTATTTAAGTGAAATCGCAACTACAAACCTTTCAAGGAAGAATTTCCCATTCAGATGTATCTAAACCTTGATGCAATACGTTAGATGAGTATCTTTACGGCCCCCCGTTAACCTCTTTATGCAAAAACGTTTTTCCACTCCCCTGCTTTTTATCGCATTATCATGCGGAATTTTCAGCGCCTGTTCTGATTCGAATGGCGATGCAACAACCGGTGTAATTGATTCTTCCACGCTCGACGTCAACCAGGATGTGGTGTCGGCGGAAAATGTTTTTGTGTATGTTCCTTCGCCAATAGAAACTGCAGGACTTTTAAAAGATGCAGGCGCAAAATATAATGCAGGACTTTTAAATCTTCCGCAAAATGTTTCGCGTTATTCTACTACTGCATCGCAAGCGTTGAACCTGGGTGTTTACGGAACAGATCTTTCTTTCGCAGGAATATTTGATCAGCATGCAGAGACGATGTTGTACATGGATTGCACCGGCAAACTAGCTGATGCGCTTCATGTTTCACCTGCATTCAGCCTGGATCGCAGCAAACGGATGGAAGCGAATATGAATAATCGCGACAGCGTGCTGAGCATTATCACAGACACGTATTGGGATTGCGATGCGTTGCTGCATGAAAATCACCAGGCACAGGCTTCTGCTTTGATGATTGCAGGCGGATGGATCGAAGGTTTATACCTTGCCTGCAAAGTCGCTGAAGAAACAAACAACAATGATATTCGCATTCGCATCGCTGAACAACGCTCTTCACTGGATAAACTAATTATATTGCTCGACAAACAGAATCATCCTGATGTTGAACCTGTTTTGTTAGAGCTGCGTGAATTGAAAGCATTGTATGATGCGCTTCCGAAAACATCCGCAAGTTCACCTGTAACAAGCACAGATGCTGAATCAGGTGTTACAACAATCGGTGATGAATCTTCAGTTGCTCCTGTAAGCCTCAATGCGCTGGAGTTCAAGAATATTCTCGATAAGGTAAGCGCCATTCGCAATGGCATCGTCAACCGCAACTGAAACTTTACGCTTGTTTCGTCGTACAAAAGTTTGGCACGTTTTCTGAAAGAGTGCTGAATACCCCATTCCTATGCGTTACAAGCGAAGCTCAATTCTGTTAGCGTTCATCTTTTCTCTTGCACTTTCTGGTGATATTGCAGCACAATGCAGTAAAACATGGGTGCGAAAAAAATGCATTCCTAAAATCACACCCTTCATTCATAACGGGCAGATGAATTCTGTCATGTTAAAAGAAGGTGGAAAAATGGAAAGCACGCTTACTTTTTATTCCGGGCAGGATTACCGGATTCTTATCTGCTCAGAAGAAACGCTTGAGAATGTTTCTTTCGTTGTAAGCGATATGAATGGCAAAGTGATCTTCGACAGCAAAGAACACAACAATACCGACGTTTGGGATTTTAAAGTAAAGACAACAACCGATCTGAAAGTGGAAGTGAATGGTGGGAAGAATGAAACGGGAAATGGAACTGCAACAGGATGTGTTTCTATTTTGGTCGGATTTAAATCTAAGTAACGACGAAAAAATAAAAATAAAAATCCCAAATTCCAATGAACACTATTGGGATTCGGGATTTTTTTATTCTTACAGATTATTCCAAAAACAAATCCCAAACTCCAACATTAAAATTGGAATTTGGGATTTTTATTTTTTGCTTTTTTCTATCTGTTATTGCGCAATCAACTTTTGCGTCACCATTCTTCCTTCTGCTGTTGTCAATCGAACAAAATACATTCCGCTGGTTAATTTTTCTGCTGTCTGTATCGGAAACTGGTGCTGACCTGCGGCAAGATCTCCGTTGTACATATCCAACACCATTCGTCCGCTCATATCGAAAAGCTGCAACGAAACATTTTGCGCATCATCCAATGAGAAAGAAACGATTGAATTATCCTGGATCGGATTCGGGTAAACACCGAATTGCTGAATACCTGCATCAGGCGCATCAATGCCTACAACACCTAAAATATTAATGTCATCAAGGTAAATGCTGTTTCCACCGCCACTGTCAAAAGTAAATTTGAAACGTACGTTTGAATTGTTGGCAATAGCATTAATGTTCACTGTTTCTGTTCTCCATTCTGAAGATGTCGGAGCCCATGTGCTTGATGTTGTTGCAGTACCTGTTGAAAGCGGAGTACCTGTTTTAGAGTAACGCTGAATCCATGTTTGTCCGCAATTCGTAGAAGTATAAACACGCAGCCTGTCCATGTCACCCGAACTGCGCTGACGTTGCGCAATCTTAAAAGTAAATACAGGACTGTTGATTGCAGACATGTCAATAGAAGGTGTGATAAATTCATCTGCTGTTCCGTACATCGAGCTTGTATTGATCAGCTTTACAGAAGCGCTTCCTGTTGCAGCAGCATTGGTAACACGCGCCCAGCCATTTCCCTGCGGATTGATCACCGTATAATCAGCAGTGAATGTGCCGGAATTTTCAAAACTTTCTACATATTGGATGAAACCATAAGTAGCAGTTGAAGAACTAACATTCACATGTCCTGCACGTGTTACGGAATTTGTACCCGCAGCATTCGATACTATCAATGTTACAGCGTATGTTCCTGCGGTATTATAAACAATCGTCGGAGTAGAATCATTTGATGTAGCCGGTGTTCCTCCCGGGAATGTCCAGCTCCATGAACTTGGTTGTCCGTTATAAGCCTGGCTCGTGAAATTTACTGTAGCACCTTCGCAGCAGAATATTTTATCGAATGGAATAAAATCTGCTTTTGGTGCGCATGCAATCGGTGGGTTATTATTTACACCTGTTGCTGTAAGATTTGCAGCAAGTGGTAAACCATTGCGCTGACCTGATGGTGAAGTAAGCGCATTATGCATACGTGTACGCTGACCTGCTGAGTACATACGTGTGCAATACGAGTATTCCATGAAATTCTGAACGTTCTCATCAACCCCAGGATTACAAACATCATTTGAAGTAAGGTTGCAGGTGGTCCATCCTTCAGTAACAGGTGTATCCGTTACGCCATCATTACCACAAGCAACGCCGGGATTATTTGTATTTCCCCACACGTGCTGCAAATTCAGGAAATGCCCGATCTCATGTGTAAGTGCGCGGCTGGTGCCAGGATTTCCTGTGCCGATGCTTCCAACATAAGTAGAAAGAATAATAATTCCATCTACCGTTGCGCTCGGAGCAGTTCCCGGTAAATAAGCATACCCGGCAGCACCACTTTCTATTTCGCGCACTACCCAAACATTCAGGTATTTGTTACGTGGCCAGTAATTTAATTTTGAACCATCATCGCCGATGTATGTTTCGTACGATGCAACTCTGTCGATACCGTTCGTGCAATTTCCGCTCGGATCAATATTGGCCAAACGGAATTCAATCAGCGCATCAGCTGCAATGCCCTGGAATCCTGCAACGATTGCAGTTGTATCGCCATTATTTTTTCTGAAATCTTCATTAAGAATTTCTACCGCATCAATCACCTGCGCGTCTGAAATGTTTTCGTAACCATAATCATGAATGATGTGAAAAACGATCGGAACAATATAGGTAGGTGGTCCTCCCCCCTGAACGGTTGGGTTTCCAGTGCGGAAAATTGCTGCGTCTTGTGCAGCAAGTATCGCTTCGCGTGCTTCAAATTCTGCTTTAAGTTCGGGATGTTCAGCAAAAACTTTGTGCATTTCAACGTCAGTGCCGCAATGTCTTAATCCATCTGGTCCTACAGGAATGCTTTGTGCAGATAAATGAAGTGACCCTGCAAATAAAGCAGCGGCAGCCAGCAGTTTAAATTTCTGTTTCATGTTGGTGTACTTAGCGTATTGGTGTGAGTTAGGCTTAGATATCCTTTACTGAAAAAAGAACATCCTTGAATTTTTCAGGGTGCTCTAAGATAGCTAAAAACTTTTGCGCTACAAAGTCAGGATGAGCAAGCTGATCGGTGTTTTTGTAGTCAATAAAATGTTGCAAACGGCTAAAATCCCCGGCAGAAACCGATCTGATATGATCCTGCATTGCCGTATCCACAATTCCAGGTGCAACTGCAAAAGCAAAAACATTCCGCTTACCGTCTATTTTCAGCTCTTCAACGATGGTTCTTGTAAACATATCGAGTCCTGCTTTTGTTGCACAATAAACGCTCCATCCGTCTACCGCATTTTTCCCTGCACCCGAGCTTACATTTATGATCACTTTTTGCACTTCCGCTGAATCATAAAATTTTAAAAAAGAATTGGTCAGCAGCACCGGTGCAACAAGATTTACATGAAATGCGTTTGCAACTTCTTCTGCTTTCATTTTCCCTGCATGTTTTACTTCACCTATTGCACCTG
>JBKJMR010000609.1:0-3423 GCA_046596275.1 Bacteroidia bacterium
GTTGCCGTCCTCGTTAAAGTCGCCAACGCCAATCGTCCATGCTGAACCCGCAGGAATGGTTAAACCCGGAAGTGCTGTAAAGCCACCAAGGCCATCGCCCAGCTTCAATGTAACTGCTGAACCGGAAGTGCCGATGGCAAGATCCTGAATACCATCATTATTAAAATCACCCACCGTTACGCCGGTCGGGAATGCTGCAGTAGGAACATTAGGTGCAGCAATAAATCCACCCATCCCATCACCGAGGTTAACACTGGCCATCGAAGAGCTCACATTAGAATTCACAATATCAAGGTGACCGTCAAGGTTGAAGTCACCGGTTGCAAGATGGCGAGGACCTGTGCCGACATTCAGGGTAGGACCTGTTGTAAATCCTCCCAGTCCGTTTCCGAAACGAACAGAAACTGTGTTCGCAGAATTGTTAGTCGTTGCAATATCCTGGTTGCCGTCTTCGTTGAAATCACCAATCACGACTCCATATGGGGTTAAACCCGTGACAGCGGTTGCGGTCATAAATTCCCCATTGCTGCAATTTGGGTCAGTTACAGTAAGGGTGAAAGAAGTTGTAGTGGTATCAAATGTGCCGGTTGCAGTTAATGTTATTACATAAACGCCATCATGCATTGCATTTGTAACGATTACTACTCCTGTTGTCGGATTTACTGTTAGCACACCTTTGAAATCGGTTGTGCTGGTTGCCCTGATGCTCAAACTAGTTGACGGGGCTGCTGACGGTGTTACAATCGTATTTCTTCCGGCAACAACAGTTGTATTCGGATAAGTTCCCAAAACAGGAATAGTAAAATAACCTGCATCTGCTCCAATATCTGTAGGCGAATAATTTGCCCGCACTTGCCCGTCATAATCTTCTGTGACAGTTGCAATAAGCGTCCCAGCCATATCAACACCCAAAAGAGATGGGGTAATAATATGCAGGTCAACTGTTGTATTAGTTCCTGCCGGGTTAATATATTGAGGATTTCTTGATACACTGTTCAGATCCTGTCCTGTTGCCGCTTGCCATGATGCGAGCGTCGGTTGATCAACTGTATTATAAAGCCCTAATACGCCACCGGTACCACTGACAAATAAATCATTGTAATTTGAAGTAAGTCCGGAAGGATTAGGCGCTGTTCCGGCAACCGCCATCGAATAATGTTTACCGGTACCAGCGCCATTGCTCCTGGCATTGCAAAATATATTATTAAGAAAATCCCTTGTATTGGATGTGACCGTGCTATTAAACGCAAACGTTTGCGCTATACCGGCAACTCCACTTCCTCCAATGTAAACACTATTGAAATAAAACTTGTTAAAACCTCCTGTTTCGCGAATTCCAAACGTTTCTACTCCATGCGTTACCGCTGCACCTGCCGCGTCCAACCCAAGGCTGATCATATTATTACTGATTGTATTAGTTGCCCCGGAAGCAATGTGCACTCCGGTTACAATGCCACTTGAATTGCTGTTAATAAGAGAAAGCGAATGAATAGAATTCTTACTGATAATGCTCCCGCTTATTCCATTATTGCATTCAAAACCTATCCCGGTAATGCTCACAGTAACAGCAGCGGAATTAGTATTAGAAAGAGAATGGACATGATTCTGAGAAATTGTAACAGGAGCCGTTGCAGTCCTGTTATCACAATAAATACCCGTCAAGCCGGCAGATGCACCAATGAGACCGGCAGTTGAGCTCGTACGTAACCAGGCAATAGTATTTCCTGATACAACGGTAGCAGAAGTACTGGTATAGATTCCGTGCAACTTGCCGGTGTTTGTTACGGGGGCAGGCAAAAAGCCAATCGTATTATTCTGAATCGTGGCTGCGCTGGATGATGCAGTACGTATGCAATAAAAGGAGATCGTATTGGTAGTTGTATGAGTTACAAAGATTCCACCAATACTGTTATTTGTAATTAACGGTACGCCGGAAGTTTGCATGATGACATATCCATCAATAAGCGATGGACTTGAACTGGAAAAATAAATTGCTCCGGGAAGCGTAGCACTTCCGATCATATTATTCGAAATTGCTGTGGAACCTGCAACATAGATCGCGGCGAAAGGAGTTGAGGTTGTGCCGCCTTGCATACTACCGGTAAACGACAGTGCTGTAATCGTATTATTCTGAATGTTTGTTAGAGCGACAGAACCAATAGAAGGCCCATAAATAGGTAGGAATCTTGTTCCGCTGATCCCGATGATGGTGTACGTACCTGTTCCTGATGCGTTTGAGTATCCGATCGTATTCCCATCCATATGAATACCATTTGAGTTTGTGCCTCCTACCCAAATTACCGAATGAATACCGGCGGTGGTTTGGGTACGCGAGGCGGTCTGGTAAAATTTATTGTTCTGAATGGTCCATTGCAAATTGTTATTTGCAATGTAAATACCAGCGCTTGAAAAGGTAGGATGAAAGAAATCGTAGATATTATTACCTGAAATGATATTTCCGTCATTGACTGCTGAGCCATTGCTATAAATTGCCTTAGATGGTAAATTTGTACCAGCCGGGCCAATATTATTATTGCTGATCGTATTCATGTCATTTCCATTTCCGCTAGCATCGCCACCAAACCAAATGGTTCCTCCATCTGTTCCCACTACGCCGTTAAAAGAACCCTGAATAGTACAATTAGTTACAATATTGTTGGTTGCACCCTCTAAAAAAGATATGGTGGCTGTACCAGGAACACTTGCAGCAAATGCGTTAGAAATGGTAAGCGAGCTTCCTCCCGTATTCAGGCCATCAATGATCACATTGTCAGCACCGTTTAATTTAATGAGCTGGTTACCCATTGAAGTAAACCCTGAAATTACCGCAGCTACTCCAACCGCAGGCTTAATTGTAAGTGAAGTCCAGCTTCCTGTATTTAATATAGCTGAACTTGCACCTTCATTTGTGCTGGCCGTAATTGTTACACTAATTGTTGCAGCATTATGCGGTCCTGCGGTGTTTATTGCTGTGAATGCAGCATTAAGTGTAGGGTAATTTCCATTTGCTCCTACCGATCCCGCAATAGTTACCTGTGCATTGCTGGTTTGAAAAATGAAAATTGCAGCAATATAAATTACTATCCTGCAAATACTTTGTTGGGTTGGGAAAAAACGCATCATCAGAAAAATGAATTGAAGTTGGGAAAAACGCTGCTGGTTACAATTGAATTTTAAGTGCGCGAAGGTATCTTTAAAAGAGTTGAATTAATATTAAATCACTCTCAATGCGGAGTAAATAGTGGTTAACCACCAGATCACACAACTGAAAGCCGAATGTTTGCCGGCAGAAAATAATTAACAAAAAAAAGAGGCCTCCTTCTCAGAAAACCTCCGTTTAAATTATGAGTTTATAAAGTTCAGTTTTTACCCAAAGATTCTTCCGCCACCTTTTCTTCCTGATTATGAGCTGCTTCTTTTCCA
>JBKJMR010000063.1:0-7608 GCA_046596275.1 Bacteroidia bacterium
GCAAAAGAATAAATGATTTTATCACGAAAAAAATTACCGACAATAAACCGTTGCATTTCTATTGTAACTGCAACGTTACTGTTTATTTTTTGGGACGAAATACACATTGGTTTAGTTGAATTTCTTCACGAGATCAATAAACCAATAATTATGCTCGCAACTAATCCACTGGATGTGCTTATCATCGCTTGCATTCCTTTGTGGACTTACCCACTCTATTCCCGAAGAACAACGATTACAATTTATCGTGTTGTAATAACGAATGCATTAGCTGTATTGATATTAATACTGACAAGCATGCTTGCATTTATCCTGATAGATAAATTTGTAAAACCACCTTCAATTTTTATCCCGGAAAATTATGTGTTTATGCCATTTGCATTTTTTCCTACTGTTGTTTTACTAATGGGAATGGTGGTCACTTATTTAATTCTTATTCCCTTCTCCTGGGAAAATAAAAAAGTATGAAGGGCAACTTTTAATAATTCAAAAGAAATAAAAATCGATTTATTCTCTGCATTTTTTCCTCACGCAGATTACCGCTGAACTCGCAGAAAGAACGCAGAGCATTTTTCATTAGCAAATTAACCCATTAGCTCCGCCGCGGCGGATTAGCAAATTCCTTACTTCCACTCCACCTTATCCCTACTCGCAAGAATACTTTCTTTCAACACCAGCGCAGAAGTCTGACCTTTGATTAAATAATCGCTTGCGCCGCATTTTAAGGCTTCGGCTTTTATCAGCTCATCAGTAAGTCCGGTGTAAATGATGATCGGGGAATTGCACGAACCAATCAGGTCCCGTAACGTATTTAAGCCACGACTATCAGGCAGACTCAAATCGAGAATGATAACGTCGAACGAATTTTCACGCACAAGCGATGTGGCTTTTGAAAAGTAGTCAGTCGTTTGAAGTTCGTGTTCGTTAGGAAAAGATTGCCTTATCTGAATGGACGCAAACTTTGCATCCTCAATAGAATCTTCAACCAGCAATATCTTTATCATATTTATAGGTTAAAAATAATCCTGGAAATGAATTGCAAGAATTTCATTAAGCATTTCTACCGATAACGGTTTGGTTTTAATTCCCGTAACATCTTCAATTTCATTCGCACGCTTGATATCATCAGGATTCGCTGAAGTAGTGAGCATCATGATCGTTATCCGCGCTTTTTGTTTCGCATCGAGAGTTTTATACTCCTCAAGAAATTCCCAGCCATTCATCATCGGCATGTTGATGTCCAAAAATATGAGCTCGGGAATACACTGTTTTTCTTTTCTAAGATATTCCAATGCTTCGATGCCGTTTCTAGCGACCGCAATCACATCGGTGATATTCATCTTTTTTATGATGCGCTGATGAAAAAAATTATCATCCGGATCATCATCGACTAATAAGATGCAACTTAATTTCCTTTTCATATAGCGATTATTTTTGGGAGCGTAAAATAAAATGTGCTGCCTTTTCCGATCTCCGATTCCACCCAGATTTTTCCGCCTCTAAGCTCGACAATTTTTTTGCAATGCGCTAAGCCGATGCCGGTACCCTTGTATTCAGAGCGGCTATGAAGGCGCTGAAAAAGCAGGAAAATTCGATCGCTATAAGCTTTATCAATTCCAATCCCGTTATCAGCAATTGCAAACTGCCAGGCTTTTCCTTTGTCAACCGCAGTGATGCTTATAACCGGATCAACATCTTTCTTCCTGAATTTAATCGCATTGCTGATCAGGTTTTGAAGCAACGATTTTAACCGCGTGTGATAACCCGTCATTACAGGGAGCGATTTACTGTTCACTGTAACTTTATTTTCCGTAACAGTAGCATTCAGATCCGTCAATACTTCTTTCAGCAAGCGGTTAAAATCCACCTCTACCTTTTCTTTATCGTTTTCGATGCGCGTATATTCAAGCAGATCACTGATGAGCACTTTCATCCTGCTAGCAGCGCCGCCGATAAAAGAAAGGTAAGTATCAGCATCAGCGTTAAGCTTTCCTTTATAATCCTCTTCAAACAAACCGATATAATTAGTAATCGTACGCAATGGTTCCTGCAGATCATGCGAAGCCACATACGCGAATTGTTCGGTTTCTTTATGCTTATGCTCGAGTATTCGTGTGTATTCCTTCAACTTTGCCTCCGCATGTTTCGCTTCGGTTACATCCTGCGCAGTTCCTGTTAACCGGCTGAGCACGCCATTTTCATTCAGGTGAACTTCACCTTTACAATCAAGCACCAGCTCTACGCCGTCAGGACGAATGATGCGGTGAACGAAAGCAAAAGGTTCGTGTCTTTTATATCCTTCTTCGATAGTTTCTTTTACATGATCGCTGTCGGCAGGATGAACAAAACTTAAAAAAGCATTAAAGTTTAATTCAACCTCCTCTTCCTTTCTCCCGTAGATCTTATACATTTCTGCCGACCAGCTAATCGTATTTGCAATAACATCCCATTCCCAGCTTCCGATGCGGGCCAAATGCTGCGCCTCTGCAAGTTGGTGCAGTGTCATCCGCATTTTTTGCTTGTTGCGCTTTAATTCATCAATATGCGATTCAAGCTCTTCGCTCATTGTATTTATTCCCAAAGCAATTGCATCCAGTTCATCACTTTTTTCACTGTACGGAAGCTTATCGGAAAAATCGAGCTGCGTGGTTTTGATCAGCACTTCGAGGATACCATTAACCCGCATTTCATAATCCCGGATGTGTTTGTCCTTGAAGCTTAATTCTTCTCCAAGCAAATTCAATCCGGAAATGATGGCGTCCAGCTCATCACCATCTTCAGAAACGGTCACACGCTTGCTGAAATCCGATTGTGCAAGCCGGATGATCTGGTCCATGATAAGACCAAGGCGCGGATCTTTTTGAGTTACAGATACTGTTTTAGCCATTCTTTTGCTTCTTCCTTATTGTCAAAAAAGCGCACCGGGTAAGGTTGCTTTTTTAATGCAAAAAATAAATTGGCAGACATTTTTCCGAGTGCTGAACGCGACATGATAGCGATGGCTTTGACAATTTCAGGAATAACCTCAGCAGCGTAATCACGGACTTCTTTTCCCACCGCTGGAGAGTTAGTGCTGTCGCTTAACAAACAAACCTTTACACCTCCGGTGATTTTTTTAAATTCCAACGTAGAATTTTGAGCTTGTTCCAATGTCTGCGGAGCAACTTTTTTCGCAACAGAACAAAGAATGCCATCTTCAAACCACATAATGGATGTTGGCATATCATAAACTTTTACATCCTTAGGAGGTTCCATAAGCTACCTGGTTTTGGTTTCTACTAAAACTAATGCGATGCACAAAGTAAGAAGCGCGAAATATAGGAATATTCTTTTTTTTCACAAACCATTACATAGACTTATAAGTAAAGAAACATGAATTTATTTGATTGCCCGGGGATGGAAAATAAATACTCAATTGATCTCAAAGCAACTTTCAAATCAAAACCTTTTTTACCTTCCACGATCTTTTTAAATACCATCTTACAAGCGCGTCAGCATCGGGATAAAAAGTTGTTCGTTTAACGTATGCTTTTAATTCCTGCGGAGAAGAAACAGGATCGCTTACATCAAAATAACCGAAGCCGGCGTAATGCCCGTTCTCAATTAAAATGATCGACTGTTCATCATTGTGCCGTCCTTTATCGAGAATGAGAAAATTTTTATCTGCGAATAAATATTCATCCGTAATTCTTTTCGCCCGTAAATTATATTCCTCCGCTTCTTCCGATCCGCAACAAATTCCATAACACCGTTTGATCGGGTGCATAAAACATTGTCCGCCCTCTGCATTCAATCCGCAGTAAGTATAACACAGCATATGATCTTCGATCCACAAATTCAAACGTTCTCTTGCAGAAACGTAGCTAGTGAATGACATCACAGGAGAATCTGATTCATCAGCCGGAACGATCTTGTAATTCAGTATGCCGTTTTCATCTGTGAACCAGTCAATGCTGTGTGTGAATGTGCTGTTCTTGCGCGCACGATTGTATTTTGAACGGTGTCTTTTTATTTCTTCGGATTCAAGCAGCAACGCGATCAATTCGCTTCCTGTTTTCACAAAATCCACATCCATCAAATCATACAGCATCTTCCTTGCTCTTCCTTCTTTATTATTGAAATGAGCAATTGCACGCGCACGCATATTATTGCTTTTACCAATGTAAATGATGTTGCCTTCTTTGTCATGGAAATAATAAACACCGGTTTCTTCGGGCAAACGTTTCAGTATATACATTTTGATCTTGTCGACTTTTGTTGTCGTGATCTCAGCAATATCCTGCCGTCGATAAGTGGAATGCGCACTTTTTTTCTGCAATAAAATATCAAACAATTTTGCAGTCGCTTCCGCATCTCCCGCCGCACGATGCCGCGCTTCATTATCAATTCCAAGCGCATCGCACAACGGACCGAGACTGTAAGAAACTCTTCCCGGAATTAATTTCCTGCTCAGCTTCACCGTACACAATTGATCACGCGTATAATTATAGCCCAGCGATTTAAATTCTTTTTTTACGAAGCTATAATCGAATGCAACATTGTGCGCAACGAAGATCATACCTTCCGTCATCTCCACGATCTTCCTTGCTACTTCATAAAACTTCGGAGCAGCTTCCACCATCTCATCATTAATGCCGGTAAGCCGCGTGATCATCTGCGGAATACGTTGCTCCGGATTGATAAGTGTAGAGAATTTATCCACTACGGTCAATCCATCATGAATAAGAATGCAGATCTCAGTGATCTTACTTCTTTCCGCGCTTCCACCTGTGGTTTCTATATCGATTATCGCAAACATCTTCGAATCCTTCTTTGACTAAATCTGTACTACTAAAGCAAAGGCATTTTTATTCTGCCTGTTATTCAAAAAAATAGCTCATCAATTTTCCCGATCGTTATTCCTCGTCAACACCTAACTGACAGGCCACACAAAAGCATGGAATTGGTAAGGACAAATTATGCTAATGGAAGACCGGAAATACGTTTACAATTCGGGTTTATAAAGTTAATATACAAGCGTGGCATTGCCAAATCCGGAAGTGATCCCGAAAGATATATTCTTTACTTTTGTCACGCTTAATTAAAACAGAATTCCACGTGGCAAAACAGACAGTAAAAGAAATCAAGCGGATCTTCGATAGTTTTTCAAAACTTCGCGTGCTTATTATCGGCGATGTGATGATCGATAATTATGTTTGGGGGAAAGTCTCCCGCATATCACCGGAAGCTCCCGTACCTGTGGTTTCTGTTATGCGGAAAGAGCAACGTTTGGGTGGC
Organism: Bacteroidia bacterium; assembly: GCA_046596275.1. Taxonomy (GTDB): domain Bacteria; phylum Bacteroidota; class Bacteroidia; order Palsa-965; family Palsa-965. Next base: position 5,278 of record JBKJMR010000063.1, read on the forward strand.
GCGGCGAATGTGGCGCTGAATGTTCAGGCACTCGGCGCAACCCCGATCCTTTGTTCGGTTATTGGTCCGGATAAAGAAGGAAAAGATTTTCTTGAACTTTTATCAGATCAAAAACTTTCACCGAAGGGAATATTGAAAAGCCGCGATCGCATTACTACAGTTAAAACAAGGATCTTAGGAAATAATCACCAGTTGCTTCGCGTCGACGAAGAAATTGATTCTGATATTACCGATCACGAGACGGAGATCTTCTTGAAAAATATTTCTTACCTCGTCGACACACAAAAAATAGACGTGATCATTTTCGAAGATTACGACAAAGGATTGATCACAGAAACCCTGATCCGCGGTGTTGTGAAGCAGGCTAAAAGGCTGGGCGTTCCTGTTGTGGTTGATCCGAAGAAAAAACATTTCATGCATTACCAGGGCGCAACTTTATTCAAGCCGAACCTGAAAGAATTAAAAGAAGGATTAAAAACAGAATTCGATCACAGCAGCGAAAAACAATTGGCGAAAGCTGTTGATGCGCTCAAAACAAAGCTGAAGATCGATCTTGCTTTGATCACATTATCTGAGCACGGAATTTATATTCACGGCCGCCATGTGAAAAAACGTTTGCCTGCTCACTTAAGAAATATTTCAGATGTTTCCGGCGCAGGAGATACGGTCGTAAGCGTTGCCGCACTTTGTCTCGCCGCAGGATTAAAACCAGAAATGATCGCTGAGATCTCAAATATCGCGGGCGGACTTGTTTGTGAAAGCGTCGGCGTGGTTCCGATCGATAAAGGGCAGCTGTATGAAGAGGTTGTAGGTTTGTTGTGTAAAGATTAATTTTAAAATTTGTTTGATGTTTGATGTTTGATGTTTGACGTTTGATGTTTTGTTGTTTGATGTTCGACGTTTGTTGTTTGTTGTTTCGTTAGTGATTATTTGTTTTTGGGATTTTAATTTAAATCATTCTATATGAAGATCGCATCGTTGATCCTTGATTCGCCTGTAGGGTTGATAGAAATAAAAGGTTCGGAGGAATTTATTACTTCGGCTTTGTTCATTGAGAAAGCGCCTTTGCCTTCTGCGGAAAAAATTCCGTTGCTTTTATTGGATGCTAAACGGCAATTGCTGGAATATTTTTCGGGATCGCGTCATGAGTTTGATCTTCCGCTGCAACAAACGGGAACTGAATTCCAACAAAAAGTCTGGGCGGAACTTTGTACCATTCCTTTCGGTGAAACGATCTCTTATCTGGAACTTGCAAAACGACTTGGGGATGTAAAAACAATCCGCGCTGCAGGCACTGCGAACGGTAAAAATAAAATTGGTGTTATTGTTCCGTGTCACCGTGTTATCGGCAGCGATGGAAGCCTGACAGGTTACGCCGGCGGAATGCAGCGCAAAGACTGGCTGCTGCGACATGAAGGCGGATGGCCAAAGCATGAGCAGTATTCCTTATTTGAGGCATTTGGGTAAGACAGGCATAATAGTTGTTTATATTAACTGGTCTTCTCCGTTATCTTTATATAAACCTGTTATGAAAAAATTTATTTTCCCTTTCGTTCTGCTTGCATTGAGCTTGCTTGTTTTTTCAATGAAGCCGTCAAAGAAAAAAGAAGATCAAAACTTTACACTGGAAGGAACGATTACCGAAGTGCTTGAGTACTGCGGAGGTGCCGCGCCTCCGGACGAGCTCGCATTTCCAAAACCTTCTCCTAAGGCAGGAATAAAATTATTTGTACGAAAAGGGAATTTCAATAACCCCGGAGAAAAGATCATTGACTCACTGATTTCTGACGCGGAAGGAAAATTCAAGATCACTCTTCCTGAAGGAACGTACACCTTCATTGAGTCCTGGAAAAAAGAAAAGTATCAAACCCCGGTCAATAAGTCCTGGTACGTTTATGATACTGCTTGTTACCGGAAAAGATATCATGAACCGGATTTTACTGTTGAAGTTAAAGGCAACATTAAAAATATCAAGATTAATTTTGTACGTTATTGTTCCTGGAGTACGCCCTGTATCGAATATGACGGACCACTTCCACCCGCCTCAAATTCAGGAGGAGGAAAAAGGGGAGAATGATAAACTTCTCTTGCTCCGTTTTCAGAAATTAAATGCACAACTAATTTATACGCTTGAATTTAAAAACTGCATTTGGAACTTGCAAGCTGAAAAGCTATCTTCATTAAATGAAATCCCCTAAAGACGAAGGAAAAAACAAAGCTGCCAAAGCTCCTTTGCCTGTTCATTCGCTTACGAAAAGAGAATTTTCTGTTCACGTACAGGATATTGAATATAAAAATCCGTACGATTTCACGCGTGAGCATCGCCATGAT
>JBKJMR010000094.1:0-10562 GCA_046596275.1 Bacteroidia bacterium
CCGCGTTCTCAGCGCCACCGCGTCTTCGCGTTAAAAAGCTCTCACTGAAAAATTCTCTTAAATCCTTTAAACTATCTTCCTCTCCCGCACTTTCCTCGCAGGATTTCCCTGGTAAATTCCATACGCTTCCAAATTTGAAGTCGCCACAGAAGAAACGGTGAGCAAAGCATGCGACCGGCAAATCACTCCCGGACAAACAACAGCCTTCGCTCCTATCCACACACCTTCTTCGAGCACGATCGGCTTTGTAATTAAATCAAATGCCGGTTTCCTGTAATCATGATTTCCTGTCAGCAACATTGCTCCTTGCGAAAGACAGCAATTCGAAGCGATGGAAACACTGATCAAATTGTCGATCCACACATTTTCACCGATCCACACATCATTCCCGATCGTTAGAAACCACGGCGCTTTGATATTTACACCCGGACGAATGATGACATTCTTCCCAACGCGCGCGCCGAAAAAACGAAGCAACATCACTTTAAAACCGCTGAACGGGAGCCTGGAGCAGAAAAAAACATTGTTGAAACAAAACCAAAATCCCCGTTTCAAAAAGGAAGCGCCGGGATTGTACCACGAATTATTAAACGAAGAAAGCCGGGTTTTCCCTTCAGACATGGGCCAAAGTTAAGAAAACAGGCTTCAGTCAGAGTAAGAAATTTTATTGCTAATTGCCTGATTCCATTGGCTTTGATTAACTCATGACTTAATCATTGCGGCTTCCTTCCCTTTTTGTGGTATATTTGCCTGCTAGAGAGCTTCTCTTGTCTATGGGCCCAGATCTGATATTAATTATTCTCCTGATACTTCTCAATGCTTTTTTCGTCGCGGCCGAATTCGCGATGGTGAAAGTACGTTCCTCACAAATTGATTTAAAAGTCAACCAGGGAAGCAGTCGCGCGAAAGTTGCACAACATATTGTCAACCATATGGATCGCTATTTGTCGGCGACCCAGCTTGGTATTACCATCGCAAGTCTTATCCTCGGTCGTATCGGCGAACCATACATCGCTATTGTTCTTGAAAAATTCCTGGTGAAAATGGACATTGTGCTCAGTCCGCATGTGCTGCACAATGTTTCATTTGCTACCGGCATCGCATTTATTACAGTGCTTCACATGGTTTTAGGCGAACAGGTTCCGAAAACATTATCAATCCGTTATTCGCTCGAAACATCTTTGCTTGTCGCGTTGCCATTACGAGCATTCTATTATCTCTTCGCGCCTTTCATCTGGATCATCAACATTCTTACACGCTTTACTCTTCGTATTTTCGGAATTAGAATTTCTGCTGATCATGAAGATATTCATAGTGAAGAGGAATTGCGTTTGTTATTGACAGAAAGTGAAGAAGGCGGCGCGATCAAACAATCGGAGCACGAATTAATTCAGAATGTATTTGAATTTGATGACCGCGCAGTAAAAAGCATTTACGTTCCGAGAAATAAAATCTCTGCCATCGATATTGACATGGGCACCGATGAAATTCTCGATAAGATGATCGAAGAAGGTTATTCGCGTATGCCTGTTTACAAAGATTCGCTCGATAATGTAACAGGAATTATTTACGCGAAAGATCTGTTGAAGCTGTTGAAGATCGGAAAGATGACGCATTCGGATATTGAAAGCATGATTCGTCCTGCACATTTTATTCCGCAAAGCAAACGTGTGAATGATCTGCTGCGCGAATTTCAAACGCTTCATATCCAGATGGCGATTGTTACGAATGAGCACGGCGGAATTGCCGGACTTGTAACAATGGAAGATGTAATTGAAGAATTGGTGGGCGAGATCCAGGATGAATACGATGAAGAGAAGCCAACCGTAGAGAAAAAATCAGACACCGAATTTATCGTTAGCGCAATTGCACATATTTCAGATATTAATGATGTATTGCCAATTGCATTACCGGAAAGTCCGCATTACGAAACGTTATCGGGCTTACTGAATTATCTATTTGCACGCATTCCCGCAGTCAATGAGAAGAAGCAATTCGGCGGTTATGAATTTTTGATTTTGAAACGTTTTAAGCACAGCGTAGAGTCGGTGAAGATGACTATTCTTGATGAAGGTCAGTTTAGTATCGAGGAAGAAGGGTAAGAAGGGAAAGTTTACGATGTACGAATTACGATGTACGATGCAAATTTGATTTTGAATTAAAGAAAAAGTTTTCGATTGTCTTCCAGTAGCTTTTCGTCGGACGCATATTGTGTTGATAAGGCCAATGCCGCATCTGAATGCTTTTTAAAATCAACATCATTCATTGCAGCAATTCGTTCAATCGTTTGCACAAATCCATCCACAGATTTCAAAGGCAAATCCCAACCTGCATTTTCATTCGCGAGATTTTTCCAGGGCGTTTGATCAGAGATTAAAACGGGCGTTCCGGCTTGCATGGATTCTAAAATGATGTGACCGAAATTTTCTCCGCGCGTTGGCATAAAAAGTAAGTCGTAGTTCACCAGCGTTTTTGAAATGTCCTGCGATGCAATTGGTCCGGGAAATTTCACCTTGATATTCGAAGGCAATTTATCAATTACAGCTTTACATTGCTGCCAGTAATTTTCATCGTAAACAGCACCGAAAAAATCAGCGGCTACTTCTACTCCAACCTTTGAAAGTGTTTCTAAAGCGAATAACGTGTTCTTTTCAGGAGCAATCCGCGCCACACTTATAATTCGCAGCTTGCCTTTTACTTTCAACGCATGCGCAGCAACATTACCGGCCTTTCTCGGAAGATTTCCTGCAACAAGAATCTTTGTTTTATCACCGATCGATTTACGAATCTCCGTGGCTTCTTTTTCATTTGTTGCATGAAAAATAACATTAGAAAAATCACTTCGCCATTTCGCAAGACGCAGGAATAATTTTTTCTTGGTTGCTTTAATTGCCAGCGCAGATGGTGCCAACATTCCTCTTGCCGCAACAATTACTTTGATTTTGCCTTTTGACTTTTTTGCTTCTTTCAATGGCCATGCTGTAAACGGCTGCGACCAGATCCCATTGAGGTAAACAGCGTATGGCTTTTCTTCCGAGAGAATTCGCCTGATCGTTTCTTTGTTCAGTTCTTTAGCGGAAATATAATACACACGTTTTCCATCGTGAATATTCCATGCATCGCTATTGATAGCATCATAGGGTTTGGTTTCTGTGTAATCGGTATCACGCGTAACAACAGAAAAATCGAAATCATTTCCTAAATGGTCCAGCAGGTTGGCGCAGGAACGAACTGGTCCGCCCGCTTTATCGCCGGGAAGAAACCAGTCGATAAAAACCAATACTTTTTTCTTGTCAGGATTCAATGTCATTTTTTTCAAGCCAGTGTGACAAAACAACAAGCGGCCAGATCCGCGACCAGGTTACTTTCGGATCATCGGCGAGGAAACTTTTCCAAAGCGAATTTAATCCATCTGCATTAAATTGTTCACGCCTTCCTAATTTTTCCAAACGCGTTTCGCAAAATGATTTAAGCTCGTGCTTCATCCAGCTTTTCCATGGAAATGTAAATCCCATTTTTGGGCGGTTCACAATTTCATCAGGAAGAAGATCTTTACATGCATCAACGAGCAGCTTTTTAGGTGTGTGCGGAAATTTAATGCTGTCGGGAAGATTCATTACATATTCCACCAGCGTATAATCAAGAAACGGAACACGCACTTCCAGCGCATGCGCCATGCTCATCTGATCAGTATCACGCAGCAGCACATTTTGCATATATGTGCTCATCTCCGAAAGAGAAACACGGCTTAGCAAATGATCCTTGTACGGATAATTTTTTGTGATATCCGATGTGATTGCAAAAACTGCATTCGCATCAGAACTTTTGAGCGCAGAAATTTTCCTGACTTGCTCCTCCAGCAAAACTTGTCTTGACACAGGATAAAAAGAAGCAAAATTTATCTTTTTCAAACCAAGAATTACAGCTTTTTTTTCACCTGCCACACCGGAATTTTTCTTCATCCTGTTCCCTACAAGCGCACGAATGCCCCGTGGAATAGCATTCAGCCATTTTTTATTTTCCAGCTCAACAGCGCGTTTAAAAATATCATAGCCGCAAAACAATTCATCACCACCTAAACCGGAAAGCGCCATGGTAACACCGGCCTTTTTTGTCGCTTTAGAAACAACATAGGTATTCGGACCATCGCCGCTCGGGTGATCCATTGCATCGAGCGCTTCAGGCAGATCGCTAAGGAAATCTTCCGGCTTCAGCTTTATTTCGTGGTGAATGGTTTTAAATTTTTCTGCGATCTGCTTTGCATAAACGGCTTCACTGAATTCAGAATCATCGAACGTGATTGAAAAAGTATTCACCGGTGAAGCTGCTACTTCGCTCATTAGTCCAACCACAATGCTTGAATCAATTCCGCCTGATAGAAACGCACCAAAAGGCACATCAGCAATCAAGCGCCGTTCCACAGCATCACGCAAAAGCTTTCGAACATTTTTCTGAACTTCCTTCACATCCGGAACACTGTTCATTGGTTTTACCTGCAGCTTCCACCAGCATTTTATCTCCACTCTCCCTTCTTTGATCTTCATAAAATGCCCGGGTAAAAGCATTTTTACATTTTCAATGATCGTTGCAGGAGCATGTACCGTTTGATAGCGCAAGTAATCCTGCAGTGAATTTTTATCCAATTTTTTCTTCACCAAACCGGAAGCAAATAATGCGCGCAGCTCGGAAGAGAAGGCTACATGATTTTCTGTCTGTGAATAATAAACTGGTTTTATTCCAAGACGGTCGCGCGCGATAAAAAGTTCATGTGTCTGTTTATCATAGATCGCAAAAGCAAACATGCCGTTAAAATGATCGAGGCATGCTTCACCCCATCTTGCATAAGCAGCGAGAATTACTTCCGTATCAGAATTCGTATGAAAAGAAACATCGGTTAACTCATTACGAATCTCTTTGAAATTATACAGCTCGCCATTATAAACGATCATGTAACGTTCATTCAAAAAGCTCATGGGCTGATGGCCCGCCGAAGAAAGATCAATAATGGAAAGCCGGCGATGGCCCAATGAAATGCCGGATTCAGAAAAAACACCTTCATCATTCGGACCACGATGCGCAAGCGCGTCATTCATCTTCCGAACCTGCTGATCGAAATCGGATTTTGACTTAAGATAAATTACACCGTTAATTCCGCACACCTGTTTTTAAATTTGGCTTAAAGATAATCAACGTGAATGGATCAGCTTAAAAAGTGTTTCTGCCCATTTTTCGGGCGTAACCGTGGCCGCAATCTTAGCACTGGCATTTCCCATTTGCACCAACTTTTCATCTTTCAATTCCACGATCGATTTTAAAGCAGCTGCAATCGCTTCTGCATCATCCGCGCGAAAGGAAAAACCATTTTGTCCGTCTTTAAGAAATGCTGCTGACGCACCCACATTTTCACTCAGCAAAAGAGGAAATCCTGCAGCAGCAAATTCGTGTACAACAACTCCCCATGGTTCAAAAAGACTTGGCAGAATAAATACGCCCGTTTGTTTTATAAAATTTTCCATTTCTTCCGGCTGCACAAAACCGAAATGACGAATTTTAGGATGCTCGACAGGCGCAACATCACCTTTGCCCAGGCACCAGAGTTCCCAGTCGTTCGGCGATTCTTCCTGCATGTTCATAAACGCTTTCCAAAGCAGCTCAATTCCTTTTTCAGAAGAGTAACGGCCTGCGTAAATAAAACGTTTTGGAAACTGCATCTTCTTTTCTTCGGCGTGCTTTTTATAGAACGCATTGAAATGATTGAAGTCGCAGGAATAAGCACCCGTTGCAATCCGTGATTCCGGAAAGCCAAGCCGAAGCGCAAATTCTTTCTGCTGAAATCCGGGAACAAAACAACGATCAAAATGATTGGAGAAATACGATTTCGCAATCAGTGCCGACATCCGCTGACGGAATGATCCATTCCACCAGTTATCAAATCCGAGCACGACAGGAACTTTTTTATGAAAGCGTCTGCAAATTTTGAGATACGTTTTATTTCCCCAGCCTGCGCAGAAAACTACATCAGGCGAAAATCCGGCTGCTGTTTTAAGCATTCCTTTTTCATCCAGCGTGCTTCTGTCGATCATTTTGACGCGGGCAGAATCTTTAAACAGGAAAGGCGCGACAGCATTTACTTCCTTTCGGAGAATAAGCACATCGCAGTTATTTTGTTCAGCAAATTCAGAGATGCAAGCCATAAAATAACCGGCAAGCTCCTCGTACAGCACAAGTAATTTCATAATGCGCGTTGTGCGTTTTAAATCTTTTGCAAGATATTGTTTTCTTAGAAGAAGATTGTGGAGAATCTGCTTAACATCAGGGAGAAATTATCTTTTCAGACTGATAGACGCTTTTTGGCTTCCCTGTTTGTCGCCTTCGATACGCTTTCGTATCAGCTTTTGGAATACGATAAGGATTGTCTTCGAAAGCTACTCAGTCTGACAAGAGAGAGATTACCTTGTCAGACTGAGTGATTTTCGAATGAAAATGCAGTTGGATAAAGAAATAATTAATTTCGAAAATTGTATCGAAGGCGACAAACAGGCAAAGGCGGCATGATTAAAGGAACCGAAAGCCCAAGCCTCAAGCAACAATTCCCCTACGATTCGTACTTTTACCCCACTACTCCATGGAAATCCGCATTACCGCTTATGAAGACTGGATGAAACCGCAGATCGCGGAGATGTTCAGCCTGCAATATAATGTTCCGGTAAATGATTTTTCTGCGTTGATGGATAACTTCTATGATCATCCGTACCAGAAAGAAAAATGCATTCGAATTGTTGCTGTTGAAAACGGAAAAGTAATCGGTTTTCAATCATTTTTTTACTGGCCTTACTTTTACCGGGGAAAAATAAATCATTCATTTCAATCAGGAAATTCACTTGTCAATCCATCTTACCGTGGAAAAGGAATTTTTCAGCAATTATTAAATTACCTGGAAGAACACCGCGAACAATTCGGAATTGATTTTCTTATTGGTTTTCCCATTCTTGCCTCGCGCAACAGTCTTCTGCGTAATGGCTGGAAAAACATTCTTGATCTCGAATGGTTCATTGCTACTTCTTCTCCCCTGTTATCTTTTTTGGGTGATGAGAAGAAAAAGCTTTCGCGCAATTTCAGCAAAGAATCGACGCTTTCTATTCGCGAAAATGCGAATGAATGGTTTAGACTTTCTGATGACAAAAAATTTCTTGAATGGCGAAAATGTTATTCTGCCGGCCAGAATTATTTCTATCATGTCTATTCAGAAAACGGGAAGTCGGTTGAATTTACGCTTAAGTCTTCCAGAAGAAAGAAATACATTCGTGAGCTGATCATCGGGAATGTGCGGACAGAAAATAATGATGCGGCTTTTATGAAAAACGCATTCCGCGATTTGGAAAAAGCAGTAAAAAAATCAGGAGCTGCTGCTTTTCTTTCTTTTGCATGTAATACGAAAGCAAAATATATTTCTGATGAATTACTTTCGTCTGTTCCATTCAGGAAAATTGACAAGAAAATATTTTTTGCTGTGAAGTTTTTTTCAGAGAATCATCCGGCAGAAGCTGCTGCCAGCTGGATTTTATTCCGTTCCGATATCGACACCTGGTAAATGAATTACACTTCTTCTATTCATGATGTTAAGCACCTGGTAAAAGCTGTTCTCGGCAGGACAGAATATATTTTGAAGGGATTAGCTATGCCGGCAAATGAATTGCTGGTGCTTAATTACCACGGAACACAGAAAAAATTTCTCTCCTCATTCGAAAAGCAGATCAATTTATTGTCAAAACATTTTGATTTTGCATCGCCGGCTTTCCTGGATGAATTTTACTCAGGAAATGTAAAACAGCTAAAGCCAAAAGTGCTGATTACGTTTGACGATGGAATTAAAAATAATCTGCACGCTGCAGAATTACTTGCAGCACGTGGAATCAAAGCGCTTTTTCTCATCGTTCCCGGATTTCTTGATTGCCCGGAAAATGAACAGCATGATTATTTCGTCAAAAATATTCGTCCGGTAATAAATACAGCCATCGATAGCTTGCCGGAAGATACAACTGCTTTATCGCGTGAAGAGCTTAGGAAAGTGCTTGCATTGGGCCACAGCATTGGCTCGCACAGCTACACTCATACGCTTGTTGCGGGTAAATTTTCGCGTGAGGAATCGGAGAAAGAAATCAGCGCAAGCAAAAAACGCTTATTAGAAATGTTCCCAACAACTATAGATTCGTTTTGTGCACCGAACAATAGTTTGTTAAGCTGTGGAAAGATGGAAATGGAACTGATAAAAAAAGAATACCGTTATTTTCTTTCCACGTTTCCCGGATCTAATTCAGAAAATAAAAATCCGTTTTTCATTAAACGTTCGAATGTAGAAGCCCATTGGATGGAAGGTGCTTTTATTCGCGCGATCGGAAATTGGGACAGGAAAAGATGGGTCGGCAGAATTGATGCTTTTAATAAAATTGCAGAGTAACTTTCTTTTTTTTAACGGGAACCCTCAAAGGGTTTGAAACCCCTTTGAGGGTTCCCGTTAAAAATTTCACCTGAGAAATTGTCTTCCTGGTGTTATTTCTTCTTCCTCTTCTTCCTCTTCTTCTTCATCTATCTCTTCTTCATTTCCTTCTTCTTCATCTTCTTCTTCCGGAGGATTTAATAATGCTTCCTCTTTTTGTTTTCTTATCGTATAATACAGCCACATGAAAAATGGAAAACCATTGAGGAAATAATTTCCCTGTCGCAGCATATACAGCAATATTAAAACAAGGATTGCATTTGAAATGATCCAGTTCGGATTTTCATCATCGTATGGATCCCGCTTCACAAAATTCCGGCGAATAAAAACAATAATAAATATTACCCCGATCAATCCTGTTTCGGAAAGCAAACGCAGGAACATCGAATTCGCATCGGCTTTATTAAAGCTGAAATCAAGGAAGCCCGGCGCATTCGTCAATGAATATTTATCGTAAGCAATAAGATGGGAACCAAGTCCGGTGCCGGTAAGAAAATTGGATTTAAAATTCTCTGAGGCGATATGGTAATTATTAAACAATACGAAACTCGATGAATTAATGTTTTCAATTGTCATTTCTTCCGCCACCCAAAGACCAAGCGAACTATCAACCCTGCTTTTAAATTCATCTACATTATTATAAAGCACCTGGGCACCAACGATCACCACAACTACGCCTAAAACAAAATAAAGCACCTGCCCGTAGTTGATGACAAAAAGAATGAGAATAATAAACAAGCCCACGTAACCTGTGGAAGAACTTGATAAAAGCAACGCAATAATAATTGCGATCGACTGAAATCGTGAAAGTCCGTAAGAAGTTGTACCGGGAATAAGATTATGTATGGCGACAAAACAGGCAGGTGAAAGCACAATTGCAAACTGTGCTGCTTCCGAAAAAATAGAATTCACGCGCATGCCGAATCCACCGTTTACAATTCCCCATTTATTAAATATCCAGTGATAATCGTAACCCGGTCGGAAATGAAGGCGGTAAGATATCAGCTGAAAAATTCCGATGTAAGAAACGATCACCGCACCTTTCAGATAAAGTCCGAACATTTTTTTTGTATCGAACTCGTAGTATTGCAAAACGTAATAATAGAAACTTGCTGATAAAACTACGCCGACAAAAATTTTCAGAAAAAGTGCCCAGGTATTATTTCCCATCAAGACATGCAGGATGCCGACGAGAAGAGGCACTACCAGGATTGAAAGAAGCTGTTTTGGGAAAGTGTATGAGCTGATGAAACGCGGGAGAAGAATTAAAAAAATCAGGTAGTGAAAATATCCTTCGAAAGGTTCTTTGAAAAACGTAATCGAGCTGACGAAGATCGACAGGTAGATCAGGACATTTATCGTTTTGGTTTCTTTCATAGTTCACCGCCAGCAACCCGGTTGTTGCTAAACAAACAAATACCGCTGAATGCCAAATTTACGAATAGAAAGCATAAATAATCCGAATATCTTAACTGCTGAAATGCTTTTCAATTGCAGCACAAACGCGGCTCACCTGCTCTTCAGTGATTCCATAAAACAGCGGCAAACGCAATAAGCACGTGCTATAGCGGTCGGCATTCGGAAGTTCGGCACCAGTATAATGAGAAGCGTAGAAGGGACTTTTATGCAACGACTGGTAATGGAAAACTGCAAGAATTCCCTGGTCGGCAAGCGATTTCATTAAGTGGGAACGTTCATCGGCAGAACTGCAAACCACGTAATAAATATGCCCATTGTTCATTGCATAGCCGGGAATGGAAGGTCTCGCAATTACTCCGCGTTTCTCCAACGATTCCAACTTGCTGTGATATAAATTCCAGGACGCAATCCGGTTTTGCTGAATTTTATCTGTTTGTTCGAGCTGCGCAAATAAATAGGCCGCTGTAAGTTCGGATGGCAAATAAGAAGAGCCGACATCCATCCACTCATATTTATTTACTTCGCCACGAAAAAATGACCGGCGTGAAGTTCCTTTTTCAATAATGATTTCTGCACGCTTAAAAAACGACTCATCATTAATGCATAGAAGTCCGCCTTCACCTGCGATGATATTTTTTGTTTCGTG
>JBKJMR010000181.1:0-4342 GCA_046596275.1 Bacteroidia bacterium
ATTAATTTCTTCTTGCGGAAATTCTGATAACAAAGACAATACTGATTCATTGAAAAATGATTCAGCGAATGTTGCTTATTACGGCGATAAAATTTCTCCTGAAGGCGCGATCAAAGCTGAAAAGATCAAAGAAACATTAGGTTGCAATGATTCTTTGTCGATGAAAGTAGAAGGAAAGATTGTAGATGTATGTCAGAAAAAAGGTTGCTGGATGGAGCTTGCGCTTAATGACGGTGAAAACATTCGCGTGACATTTAAAGATTACGGATTTTTTGTTCCGAAAGATGCCGGTGGAAAAACAGTGATCATTGATGGTTACGCTTATAATGACACAACCACAGTTGCCGAACTCCGTCACTATGCGGAAGATGGTGGTAAATCAAAAGAGGAAATCGAAAAGATCACCGAGCCTGAAATGTCAGTTTCGTTTGAAGCGCATGGAGTGATCATCAAGGATTGAACTTTGTGACCGCGAAAGTTGGTGGTTTGTGGTCGTTGAAAAGTTGGTGGTTGTAAAACAAAAATTTCAATCTATAACAAATAACCAACAACAAACCTAATCACCAACAACCAATCACCCCTAACCAATCACTTTCCCTCAATGAGAAAATTATTTCCCTGCATTATTGTCATTCTCATTGCCATTGTTGCTTGTAATGGCGACGATAAAACAGAATCCACCGATTCAGCTGCAGCTTGCAAAACCAATTCCCTTAATCCTAATGGAGATAGTGAGCTGGCGGTGCTGATGCGTGAATTAGCAGCCTTCACCGATTCCGTAAAGCAAGATCTGCTCAACAACCGCGCGCCACGGCCGCAGCCTTCAAATCTTGCTACCCTGCTTTCTGCGAAAAAAACGGATGAGAATATCGATAATTCCATTTACGATCCGTTTGCGCGCTCATACATTGCCAGCGTTGAATATTTTTACATTTCGAAGCCCGAAGAGCAGATTGAAAATTACAATGCAATGGTAAATAATTGCATCGCCTGCCACCAGAGCTTCTGCGGCGGACCAATCAAACGCATCCAGAAGCTGCTGATTCCAGTAAAATAGTTGGTGGTCGGTATACATTTTACCACCCACCTTTTTACCACTCTTGAGCCTTTCGAAGGACATCCAACTTTTCCTGCCATGAACAATCCTTTCATCGATATCATGGAAAATCGCTCTGATGCAGAGCTTATCGATCTTGTCGAGAATAAAAGAAGCAATTATCAGCAGGATGCACTCGATGCAGCTGAAGCGGTATTGCGCAGGCGAAGAGTGAATTTCAAATCAGCAGAAGCGGATGAAATAATTGTCATGACGGTTGATGAGATCCGTGCTGAAATTATTGCGCGTAACAGGAATGGCGAATCGATGAGCAAGATCAGGGAAGATTTTGAAGAGAAAGGAGTGGACATTGATGTGATGGAGATGGAGGCGCGGCAGGAAGATCTGACAAAAGCTGATAAGCAGTTTCAAAAGTTCCGAATCGCATGGTTCTTCGCCGGAACCTTTCTTGCGTTTGTAATCAATTACAACAATCATAATCTCCATTCACTTCCGCTCATTTTCGAAGTGATTGTAACCGCAGTGGTTTTATTTTTTCTTCTAAAAAAAGGCTGATCATTCCTGCCAACCACCAACTTTTTCTACTACTCCTGAGCCTGTCGAAGGACCACCAACCTTTTCAAAAGCAATTTCCCTATCTTAGTACCTTCCGAAATCGCATTAACACATTGCAACTTTCAACTTCATTTTTCCTGCGCCTTTCTTTATTTCTGCTGATCTTAATCGGACTGGAAGCGCTTTCTGTTTTTCTTTCCGGGAAGAATATTGAAAAGCATTTCATCCAGGCTGCAGTTCAAAATATTCCCGAAGAAAAAATAAATGATTCGATTGAGATCCGTGTCGGGACGTTTCTTGGAAATTCTTCCCGTAATTATTATGGCGACAGCATTGGAAATGATCTGCAGCTGATCTGGAAATCGTATTTGGGGAAAGGAACAACGATCGTTACTGCTTCGAAAGGAGTAGAGGAGTGGTTCGGCGCGGGATGGACCGGCCAGCCTTTGGTAGTGAAAGAAAACGGAAGAACATTTTTGATCCAGGGCGCATTCGATCATCATTTGAAAAAAATTGATGCTGCAACAGGTGAAGTGATTTGGAATTATGAATATGATGATATTTTAAAAGGCACCGGAACTATTTGGGTGAATGATTCAGCAAGTGATCCGCTCAACAGGATTGTGATCTTGCAGGGAAGCAGGAAAGGTGTGCAGAATTCTATCGGCAGTGCGAATTGTTCAAGCTATCGCGCGGTTTCTTTTTTTACAGGGAAAGAGCTCTGGCGATATAATGTAAAACAAACCGATAGCTACAGTCGCGATGTCGATGCATCTGCTTTAATTTTATCGGACACTGCTTATCTCGGGTTGGAGAATGGAAAATTTATTTCGTTTGATCCCGGAAAAAATATCATTAAAGACGATACGGTGAATCATCCTGTTATTTTCAGCGAACATCCATTGTACAATGCAGCGGATCATGCGCGTCATGGTGGAAATTTAGTGACGGAAGGTTCGCCTGCAAAAATCGGGAATCATATTTACATCGCTTCCGGTTCAGGCCATGTGTTCGGGTATAATTTGCAAACGAAAATTATCGACTGGGATTTTTACATCGGCTCCGACATGGATGGAACGCCGGTTGTTACTTCCGATTCGTGTTTGCTTGTGGAAGTTGAAAAGCAATACATCACAGGTAAAGGCGGAATTTTCAAATTGAATCCGCGGAAAGATCCGAAGGAATGTGTCGACTGGTATTTTCCCACCGGCGATATTCGTTTTTCTTCCTGGGACGGCGGCGTTATCGGGAGCGTTTCTGTAAATGATGCTTACAATAACGGAGCTGATCTTCACCTTGCAGCATTCACCGGTATTGATGGGAATTTGAATGTTGTTGAATATGATAACATCAGAAAAGATACAATGGTGGAAGGTCCGGATGGCAAAACAAAATATCATGTTCCTGTTTTGCAGTTCCGCCATCACATTGGTCCGTCGATTTCAACGCCTGTGTTTTCAAAAAATAAATTGATCGCGGCGGGATATAATGGGATCAATTTATTCTCCTTCAACGCTACAGGCAATTTCGCATTGCAGAAAACAGTTGCCGGTAATTTTGAAGCAAGCCCGGTTGCAGATCGCGGACGCGTTTACATCGCTTCCCGTGACGGATTTTTATATTGCTTCGGCGATACTTCAAAACAAGTTCCGGTCATTGAGCCGATCGTTAAAAAAGAAAATCCGGTTGTTGTAAAAAAGGAAAATCCTGTCGCAATTAAAAAGGAAATTCCAAAGCCTGAAATTAAAACCGCAATTGTTCACACTCCTGTTGCAGATAAAATTGTTGATTCAAGAATTCTTGCTGCCATTACGAGGAATGCTGTTGAGCATCCGAAACAAATTACAGATGTGATCGCACCGATCGAAAAACCAAAACCTATTGAACAGCCAGTGGTTATTCGTAACAGTGCGCCCGGAAGTTATCATCTTATCGCCGGTGTTTTCCGCTCAAAACAGAATGCAAGTAATTTTGAAAAGCTCTGGAAAAAACGCGGACTGAATGCAGAGATCATCATATTTCCGAATGGAATGTATTACGTTTCAATTGCAGACGGAAATACAGAAAGTGATTTAGAGCCGCTCAGGAATTCAGTGAAAGAAAAGTATAAAGCCGATAGCTGGATTTTTACGCGAGAGGAATAATTGTAGAGACGCGAAGCCTCGCGTCCGTGTACAGCAATATTCCTTTGTCAGTTGTCTGTAGAGACGCGATGCCTGCCTGCAGGAGCACATGCAAGCGCGGCGGCAGGCAGGCCTCGCGTCCGTGCACAGCAATATTCATCGTCTGTAGAGACGCGAAGCCTCGCGTCCGTGCACAGCAATATTTAATCGTCAGTAAACAGTTTCAGTAGCCAGTATCAGTAATCAGAATCAGTAATCAATAATTAAAATAAAACCCTTTACAATGAAACAGTTCCTTGCAATTGCTTTTGCTTGTCTTTTTACTTTGAATATAAGTGCGCAGAATAAAAGTCAGAAGAGTGAAGTAGTTAAAATAGCATATTATAATATTGACTCGGTGCTCAATCGAATGCCAGAATTCTACGCTGCGGCTGATTCCATGATGCGATTTTATCAAAAACTCGAGGTTAAGATGAGTGAATTAAATGAAGATTCTGCCAGGCTTGTAGAGGAGATCAGTAATAGTAAATTGTCAAATGAGGAGTTAGAGCTTAAGAAAAAGGAGTTAGAGGAATTGAAGATTCAAAGACAAAACTATATTATTTCT
>JBKJMR010000418.1:0-3109 GCA_046596275.1 Bacteroidia bacterium
GAGCAGACAGTTTGCAATGCGTATCTGGCTGAAACCTGACCGGATGACGGCGTATAATATTTCCACAGAAGAAGTAATGGATGCCATAAGTGAACAGAGTGTGATTGGCCGGCCGGGAAGATTGGGACAAAGCTCCGGAAAAACTGCGCAATCGCTCGAGTATGTATTGACGTATAAAGGAAGGTTCAACAAGCCGGAAGAATATGAAGGTATTATTATCAGAGCAAATCCTGACGGAGAAAATGTTAAGCTGAAAGATATTGCAGAGGTGGAGCTGGGTAGTGAATTCTTCGATATTTATTCAAATAAAGATGGATACCCTGCAGCTTCCATTGTGCTCAAGCAGAATTTCGGCAGCAACGCGAGTGATGTTATTGCCGCTGTAAAAAAGAAGCTGACTGAAATGAAAGCCGATTTTCCACCGGGAATGGATTACGAAATCAATTATGATGTTTCAAAGTTCGTTGATGCGTCTATAGAAAAAGTGCTTCATACCTTGCTAGAAGCATTTCTCCTCGTTGCATTGGTAGTTTTTATTTTTCTTGGCGACTGGCGATCGACGCTTATTCCGACGTTGGCCGTTCCGGTATCTCTGATCGGCGTATTCTTATTTATGCAGCTTTTCGGATTAACGATCAACCTTATCACCTTGTTTGCATTGGTGCTTGCAATCGGAATTGTAGTTGATAATGCAATTGTTGTGGTGGAAGCGGTGCATGTGAAAATGCAGGAAGAAAATTTATCGCCATACAATGCGGTTAAAAAAGTGCTGCGCGAAATCAGTGGTGCCATCATTGCCATTACACTTGTTATGACAGCTGTATTTATTCCGGTTGCTTTTATGACAGGTCCCGTCGGAATTTTTTACCGCCAGTTTTCTATTACTATGGCAAGCGCAATCGTGTTGTCGGGTGTTGTCGCACTTACGCTTACACCTGTGCTTTGTGCGATGATCCTGAAGAATACGCATGGACAGCCAAAGAAAAAAACACCTGTTTCCATGTTCCTCGATTGGTTCAACAATAAATTCGATAAGCTAACCGGTAAATACACCGCATTGCTCAGACTGATCGCGCATCGCAAATTGGTTACCTGGGGAATCTTATTTGTTTTTGCTATCGGGATTTTTATCGTTAACAAAAATCTTCCTGCAGGCTTTATACCGAATGAAGACCAGGGTCAGATTTATGCGATCATTCAAACTCCGCCGGGAACTACGCTTGAAAGAACGAATGATATTTCCCGTCACCTGCAGAAAATTGCTGAAGAAGTAGAAGGTATACAATCGGTTTCTTCTCTGGCAGGATATGAAATTCTTACGGAAGGCCGCGGTTCAAATGCTGGTACATGCCTGATCAACCTGAAAGACTGGTCGGAACGTGAACAATCCGTACACGAGATCATGGAAGAGCTGGAAGAAAAAACGAAAGATCTCGGTGCAGTGATTGAGTTTTTTGAACCACCCGCTGTTCCGGGTTATGGTTCGTCAGATGGTTTTTCTCTTCGCTTATTGAACAAAAGCAGCACGGTGGATTACCAGGATTTTGATGTGGTAAATACGGCGTTCATGACAGAGCTGAAAAAGAGGCCGGAGCTCAGCGGATTATTTACATTCTATGCAGCAAATTATCCGCAATATGAATTGTTGATTGATAATGAGCTTGCCATGCAAAAAGGGGTTTCGATCGGTAAAGCAATGGACAATCTTGACATCCTGATTGGCAGCACCTATGAACAGGGGTTTGTTCGCTTTAATACTTTTTACAAAGTCTACACACAGGCAGGAAATGAATACCGGAAATTTCCATCCGATATTTTAAAGCTGTTTATCAAAAATGACCGTGATGAAATGGTTCCGTATTCTTCATTCATGACGATGAGAAAAACTCAAGGACCTAATGAGATTACGCGATTCAATTTGTATGCGTCTGCCTCCATCCGCGGTGTTCCGGCAAAAGGATATACTACAGGCGATGCGATCAGGGCGATATCAGAAGTTGCTGATCAAACATTGGCACAAGGTTATGATATCGCGTGGGAAGGACTTTCTTATGACGAAGCAGCGCGTGGAAATGAAGCGCTCTATATTTTTATTGTTGTGCTGCTGTTTGTGTACCTGATCCTTGCGGCACAATATGAAAGCTTCATCATACCGCTTGCCGTAATCTTATCGATACCTGTAGGCGTATTCGGTTCATTCGTATTGCTGAAAGTAATGGGTTTATCAAACGATATCTATGCACAGATCGGGATCATCATGCTTGCGGGATTATTAGGAAAAAACGCTGTGCTAATCGTTGAGTTTGCTATCCAGAAACACAATGAAGGGGCGACCGTGCTTGAAGCGGCAATAGAAGGAGCCAAAGTGCGTTTCCGCCCGATCCTGATGACTTCATTTGCTTTCGTTGCAGGTTTGATACCCCTCGTTGTTGCAAGCGGACCAGGTGCGGTAGGTAATCACACCATTGGTGCATCTGCGCTGGGAGGAATGTTGTTCGGAACAATTTTCGGTGTGATCATCGTCCCTGGACTTTATTACATCTTCGGGAAAATTGCGGAAGGAAAAAAACTCATCAAAGGTGAAGATGAAAATCCATTGAGCGAAGACTTCGCAGAAAGTCAGTCCTATGGTTTGGAAATTGATAATTCAACAAAGGAAATAACTCCATAAAAACAAACTATTATGTTGAAGAAGAAAATTAAACAAAGTTTGCTTCCTGCTTTGCTTGCCGTTATTGTATGGAGCTGCAATGTTCCGAAGAATGCAACGGTTACAAATCAAACTGCTCCTCCATCAACTTATTACAGCTTAAAGGATTCAACCAATCTTGCTGCGATCAATTGGAGCGTCTATTATGCCGACCCATTGTTGATTGCCTTGATCGATACGGCGCTGAAAAATAACCGGGAGATGAACATTATGCTGCAGGAAATTGAGATCAGCAGGAATGAAATCGGTGCGAGGAAAGGTGAATATTTGCCTTCCGCCGGTATAGGCGCAGCATCCGGGGTTGAAAAGTCGGGAAGATATACGCGTGATGGTGCAGTAGAGGAAAACCTGGAAATTAAACCCGGCACTCCTTTTCCTGAACCATTAACCGATTACAGG
>JBKJMR010000680.1:0-4648 GCA_046596275.1 Bacteroidia bacterium
CTCCTTTCGGAGCGTAACCGATGGTTTGTGTTTTAATTCTTCGCGCGATCTTTTTATCGATGCCGTCGAATGCGCCTCCGCAGATGAAGAGAATGTTTTTTGTATTCACCTGGATCATTTTTTGTTCCGGATGTTTACGTCCGCCCTGTGGTGGAACATTCGACGGCATCGATAAAAAGATCGCGCGAAGAATTAAAACACAAACCATCGGTTACGCTCCGAAAGGAGAAGAAACTGTTGTTGATAAAGAAAATTTGTTGCAATACATCGTGCCTCAGGATTTAAAATCATTCGGATTAATTCCCGAGCTCATCGGGCGTTTGCCGGTGCTGACACATTTGAATCCGCTCGACGAAGAAACGTTGCGACTGATCCTTACCGAGCCGAAAAACGCGTTGACAAAACAATACGTTCGTTTATTCGAGATGGATGGCGTGAAGCTTTCTTTTGATGATGATGTATTTGCAACGATTGTAGCGAAGGCAATGGAATACAAGCTCGGCGCACGCGGATTACGTTCTATCTGCGAAGCGATCATGATCGACGCGATGTATGAGCTTCCTTCTGAGACAGGAACAAAACGTTTGCACATCACATTGGATTATGCGAAAGAAAAATTGAGCAAAGCGAAGATGGAGAAATTAAAAGTTGCATAAAATATTCGAAGATTCGATCATTTGAAAATTCGAAAACTCAAATTAAAATTGAAAAGGGAGACAGAGATGTTTCCCTTTTTTTATTCGTGAAATTCGCTATTTTAGATTTCACTTTAAAATCTCCCTATGCCAAATCTTAATCTCGTCTACTTTCAGGAAGTGGACAAAAAGTATGTTTACACATTTTCGAATTGTGCGCCTGAAGCAGCTGCACGTGAGTTTGCCAATCTTAAACAATTTCTCGGATACAAAATTGAAGCGGGTGATGTTTACCGTGGCACCTATGGAATCGGGAACAAAACCATGCGTATTCTTTTCGGAGCATTTGTAAAGCGTTATCAATTTGATTTTGCTATTTACCCAAATGGAAATGACACCATTCTCGAATACAAAAAAGGAATGTCAGGAATTTCCGGCGGCGTAATCGGAATGGCGAATTTGAATTCTGAATTTTCGAGAATTTCTTTGATGATCCGGAATTTGTAGAATGAAAATAATTAAAAAGAAAAACGGGAGTCCTTAGAGCTCCCGTTTTTCTTTACCTATAATTTCGAATTTTCGAATCTTCAAATCATCAAATGTTCAAATCACAATTTCCCTCTAACCTTAATCCTGACAGAATCACTTCCTGAAGAATCACCATGATGATATCCTCCACCATTTCTCATCGGGCAACAGCCGCAGCAAGCACTGTGATTTGAATTTTCCATCGGACAGCTCATTCCTTTTCCATCACCGTCGATCATCATCTTTACTTCTTTGTGCACTTTTCCGTCAGCGTCAGTCCATTCTCTCACCATACATTTTTCATTTCCGCCGCCGCAACCTTCATGACTTCCTTCACCTTTGTCGCAGCCGGACTTTCCATTTTCATGATTTCCAGAACCGCATCCTGATTTTTCTTTCCCGCATTTTCCTTCATGCGCACAACCTGATTTTTCTTTCCCGCATTTTCCTTCATGTGCGCAGCCTGATTTTTTATTGTCACACTTTCCTTCATGTTTACAATCTTTCTTTTCACCGGAACATTTCGATCCGTGCTGTTCTGTTTTTTCGCCGCAGCAAACATCGCCGCAGGGAAGGAAAACTAATATTGCAGTAAATCCGATCAATGCAACCAGGACAGCAAAGGAAGTAATGGCTAATTTTTTCATAGTACGTTGTTTGTTCAAAATTAAGATAGTGGTGTAACCCGTTCGTATTTTAAAAAGGTGAATGCAAATAAATGTTTTTCATCGGCGGCGTGTTCTTCTTTCCATGTGATTTTCCATTCGGCAGGATCAAGCGGCGGGAAAAAAGTATGTGCTTCGAATTCGTGATGTACGCGCGTGAGCCAGATGATATCAGCGTATTTCATCATCGCATTGTAAATTTCTCCACCGCCAATCACACCAAGCATGGTTTCACCCAATTCTTTCGCTTTGTCAATCGCCTCTTCTACGGAATGCACAACGATTGCTCCTGGAGCTTTATACTCTTTGCTTCGTGTTACAACAATATTTGTACGATCAGGAAGCGGACGAAATTTATCGGGAATGGATTCGTAATTTTTTCTGCCGGTGACGATGCAATGACCGATCGTTTTCTCCTTGAAGAATTTCATATCATCAGGAAGTCGCCAGATAAGACGATTGTCTTTCCCAATTGCATTATTTTCAGAAGCGGCAACAACAAAAGAAATTTGCATAGCTGGTTTTACGGTCATTCAATTTAGCAATTGCGGATTCAAATTTAACCCATTCTTGCGTTGCTTTGACCTTACTGATGCAGCTATCTTTTAACCAGTCCGAAGCCAATGATGATTCCCGTGCGTATCATCACACCAAAACGTGTATCCTTGCGATTTTCCAGCAAAATATCACTAAAAGTATGTTCACCGTCATTATATTCTGCTCCGGCTTCAAACTTAGAATACGACACACCAAAACCGAGAAATGAATCAAAATAAAATCCCTTCTCATAGGTTTGAAGACCGTAATTAAAAAAGAGATTGTAACTTTTTTCACGCGCATAGAATGTTTTATCCTGCGCCACCATTACACCGGTACTTTTATTGAACACATCACTCGAGATCGGCTCAATCGTCCTGTTTACCATTTCAAATAAAGGACCTATGTGAAAATGTTGGGAGCTGCTGTTTTTTTCGGGATAAAATTTAAATGCAATATGCGCACGATAACCGTCCCAGTAATAAGGCGACTCCTGCTCAATCTGTTTAAAATAAAGATCGTCGGTGGCAATGAAATTCCTGTTGATCATTTTATATGATCCTTCAATTGCCATTTTTCCTAACAGAATTCCAACTACACCGCCATAGTCGCGGTAACGATTAAAACGGGTTGCCAATGCTAACGGGTAAACGCCGGCATAAATTCCAAATCCAACGCCTCCTGATTCATTTCGTTTTGCTTCTTTCTTTTGCTTCTTTTGGCACGCGCTTGCCTTCGCGCTGCAATCATTCTTCCTTCCACTGTTTCCGGCCTTGCCATAGAGTTCGGAAAGTTTTTCCCATTCGTAACACGAGAAAGAAGATGAATTGTTAGTGTACAGCTGATCCAGCGCCAGCAAAGCAACCGAATTACTTTCTTCAGTAAGTGCAAATGTTGCCGCTTCAAAAAGATATGCTTTATCATACTTGGCAAAGCCAGCTTCTAAAGCAAACTGGTAAAAACTCAGCGCTTTCCGATATTTTTTCGCTTTTACCAGCAAGGGCGCTGCAGTTCCGCGATGATATTCACCTGCTGCAAGCTCCGGCCTTTTTTGAAGTGTGGTTTCAATTTTTTCAGCACCCAGTAATGCAGTTGGATAATTGTATTGATCAATCGTACGAAGGCTGGCTGTATCAAGCTGCGCACAAATTGTGATTTGCTGCAATGCATAATCCAGCAGCTCTTTATCCCACTCCCTATTCTTTTCCTTTGATTTGACAATGCTATTCAAAGCAATATACTTGTACCATTGACTTCCGAAAGGAGACTCAATTGATTTTTGCGACCAACCAATGCTCTCATCGTACTTTCCAATGTTATAGCATATCTCAGCCATTCCTGCATAATACTCTGCCAGTACCGGCGTGAAATTCGTGAATTGAATGGAGTAGTTCTTGGAATCAAATTTATATACCAAAGGAAAATTGGCGCTATTGCTGAAAAACTCAAATTCAGGTTTTATCTTATTCAGAAAAGCATAAGCATCGCGGTTCTTCCCTATCTTCCCGTAAGCAAAACCGATGTTATAAATAAAATTCGCAGCAAAATAACGCGCCGCCTTTGCTTCCTCTGCTGTACCATTTGTTCTTATTTCATCCAGCAAAACTGCAGCATCAGCCTGCTCTGCTTCCACTTTTTGGATGTCAGCAACGGTTAGTGTCTCCGCGTTTTTTCCATCTATAAAATCACGATTCGTGTTGTACATCTTCACCGCCTCTTCCAACTTCTCAGCATTGGTTTGGGAAAATGCAGGAATACAAAGGCCACATACAAAAAGTGACAGAAAAATAATTTTGCGCATGATTAATTTTTGGGGAAAATTACTGGTAATGCTATTCAATTTCAATAGTACAGATGCAGTATAGAATTGTTGATATAGACTGGAAGATAATTTAAACAGCAACAGCAGCTTTAATATGCGGATGCGCATCATAACCTTCCAAAGTAAAATCTTCGAATTTGAAATCGAAAATGCTTTTTACATCCGGATTGATCTTCATTTTTGGCAATGCACGAAAATCACGTGAAAGCTGGAGGTTGGCTTGTTCGATGTGATTTGAATACAAATGCGCATCGCCAAGTGTGTGAACGAAATCGCCTGCTTCTAAATTACAAACTTGTGCCACCATCATCGTGAGCAAGGCATAAGAAGCAATGTTGAACGGTACGCCAAGAAAAATATCCGCGCTTCGTTGGTATAATTGACAGCTTAATTTTCCGTCAGCAACATAAAACTGGAAGAACGCATGACACGGCGGCAATTTCATTTTATCAATTTCACCC
>JBKJMR010000689.1:0-6133 GCA_046596275.1 Bacteroidia bacterium
TACCGCACATAAAAGCTGAAATAGCTAAAGCGTAATTGTGCCGTTGTTGATTCGGACGCACCATTTCCATTTATAAAGAATATCTCTTTCTCAAGATTTTTATCATGCCGGTTAAAACCAATTCCTCCTTGCAGCCTTCCCGAAAATTCTATCCCAACTTTTATTCCCCAGATATGTGCGCGGCTCGAGCTGATAAATGAATTACGCGAATCGAATGAAGCAGTGGGATGAATTTTACCGTGAAGAATTTTTTTGATTGTATCCGACCATTGTGCATTCCCCATTTTCGGAAAATGCATCAGCAAAAGAAAAAGAAAAATCAAATTGATCCTTCTCATGGCCCCTCAACGGTTTTTACTGTTACGTGTATAAAAAAAGACTCCCCGGATTGGAGAGTCTTTTTTCAGTTTTATTTTTTCTATGCATGATGAGCGCCACCATCTTCTTCACCTGCACGCAATGGAACTGTTTGCGGAATGAAATCAACTTCTTCACCCGGCTTGCTGTAGTCATAAGGCCAGCGATGTACTTCCGGTAATGCACCAGGCCAGTTACCGTGTGTATGCGCCATTGGTGTTGTCCACTCAAGCGTAGTAGAGTTGTAAGGATTCTGAACCGATTTTGGTCCGCGGAACATGCTGTAGAAGAAATTGAATAAGAAGATAAGCTGTCCGAGCGCACCGATGATTGCAAACCAGGTAATCAATACGTTGATGTCTTGCAAATCATCAAACATCGGGAATGCAGTGTTCTGGTAATAACGGCGTGGTACGCCCGCTAATCCTAAGAAGTGCATCGGGAAGAAAACGCCGTAAGCGCAGATGAATGTGATCCAGAAATGGATGTAACCCAGGTTCTTATTCATATGACGCAGGAACATTTTCGGGAACCAATGGTAAACACCCGCAAGCATTCCGAGGATAGCAGATACACCCATTACAATATGAAAATGGGCAACTACGAAGTACGTATCGTGAATGTTGATGTCAAGTGCAGAGTCAGCAAGAATAATACCTGTAACACCACCGGAAATAAACGTGGACACAAGCGCGCATGCAAAAAGCATTTGTGGTGTGAACTGGATGTTTCCTTTCCATAAGGTGGTAATGTAATTAAACGCTTTCACCGCAGACGGAATCGCAATCAACAACGTGGTGAATACGAATACAGAACCGAGGAACGGATTCATACCGGTAAGGAACATATGGTGACCCCAAACGATGAAGGAAAGGAAACCGATTGCAAGGATAGAAGTGATCATCGCACGGTAACCGAAGATCGGCTTGCGGGCATTTACAGAAATAATTTCAGAGGTAAGGCCGAGCGCAGGAAGAATGATGATATATACTTCAGGGTGACCGAGGAACCAGAATAAATGTTCGAAAAGGATCGGGCTTCCACCTGTTTGATCAAGTGGTTGACCTCCGATGTAAATATCAGAGAGGTAAAAGCTTGTTCCGAAGCTGCGGTCAAAAATAAGAAGCAGCGCGCAGGAGAAAAGAACCGGGAAAGAAAGTACACCAAGAATAGCAGTAACGAAAAGTGCCCAGATTGTTAAAGGAAGGCGTGTCATTTTCATTCCTTTCGTACGCATGTTAATGATGGTGATGATGTAATTAAGACCACCAAGCAATGAAGAAACGATAAAGAACGACATGGAAACAAGCCAGAGCGTCATCCCCAATCCCGAACCCGGCATAGCGACAGGAAGCGCAGAAAGCGGCGGGTAAATTGTCCAACCTGCTGAAGCGGCTCCGTCCTGAACGAATAAAGAGATAACCATTACAAAGCTCGACAGGAAGAAAAACCAGTATGAAAGCATGTTAAGGAAACCGGAGGCCATATCACGCGCACCGATCTGGTAAGGAATAAGAAGGTTAGCGAATGTTCCGCTAAGACCACCGGTAAGAACCATGAATACCATGATTGTTCCGTGGATGGTAACGAGCGCCAGGTAAGCGTTCGGATCAAGTACACCGTCTTTGCCCCATTTGTCGCCCATGATGGCGTTGATGAAAGCAAATTTTTCTCCCGGCCATGCAAGCTGGAGACGGAAAACGATCGACATAATCATCGCGATACAAGCCATGATCACAGCAGTTACAAGGAACTGGCGTGCGATCGTCTTGTGATCCATGCTGAAAATATACTTCGCGACAAACGATTGGTGATGGTCGTGATCGTCGTGTCCGTGATGTACATGCGCGTCGTGCTTCAATGATTGTGCGTGAAGCTCACTATGTGCGTGCATATCTGCCATTGTGTTTGTGTTTTTAGTTAATCAGCCCTTCTTTCGAGCGCTTCTTGATTGATAATTTTCTTGGTTATTGCGCCGAAGCCACAGGAGGTGTTTTACCTGCATAAAATGGCTGATGACGTTTTATAAATGCTTTGTATTCGTCAAATGTTCCAACGTATACTAACATCTGCATGTTAAAGTGTGATGCGCCGCAAATTTTATTGCAAAGGAGAATGTAATCAAACTCTACAGCTTCTTTTCCCTGTTCTTTGCGCACTTTATTAATGCCTTCCATTTTTGCAATGGTGGATGGCTGCTTACGCATTTCCATTGTAGTCATGATTGGCTTGAAATGGAAATAGGTCATCATCCCCGGAACGGCATTCATCTGTGCGCGGAAGTGAGGGAAGAATACGCTATGCAATACATCGCGTGAACGAATTTCAAAATCCACTTCTTCATTAACAGGAATGAAAAGCGTATCAGTTATAATCATATCATCGTAACCAGCAAGATCTGTCGAATCCAAACCAAGATTATTGGTTTCGCTGATAAGACGATAGTTTGCTTTTCCGAGCTTGTTGTCTTTTCCTGCATAACGTGCCGACCAGCTGAATTGCTGTGCGTAAATTTCAATCACACGTGTTCCTTTCGGGGCAAGAGACATTGTATCATTCCACAAACGAATACCGAGGAAAATAATAATGAAGAGAACCACTGCAGGAACACCGGTCCACAACATTTCAAGTTTGTTATTATGCGGGTAGAAGGATGCTTTGCTGTTATCGCGGCCATAATATTTAAAGCCCATGTAAAACAAAAGGAAGTTGGTAACCACAAATACCACAGCGCAGATAAGGAAGTTGAAATCCAAAAGCAAATCGATTTCAATACCGTGTGCAGAACCTGAAACAGGAAGAAGCCTGTCTTTATATTCGAAGTATTGCCAGAAGCAAAATGCCATCAACGCGAAATAAAACGCAAGTGAAATGCGGCCCTGCATACGGTTGTCGCTTTCGGTCACCTTGTTCGGGTCAACACCTTTCAGTTTGTTTGAAAGTTCCACAACACGCACCAGCTGCCAGATTGCGGCTGCTGCGAGTATGAGAATGATATAGATCAAATAATGCATAGCGTATGACGATTATTCAGTTGTTGTTCTTTCGTTTTAATTAAGCGTGAAAATGCAATCCTTCTTCGAGAAGCGCGTGGTTTTTCGCAAGCAATGGTGCTTTTGAAAGTGAACGCAAGATCCAGAAAGTAAAGAAAGAAGCAAAAGCAAGGAACATTCCGATTTCCAGGAATCCGATTCTCCAGTTACCACCTACAGCTCCCGGCATAACAAGAAGGAATGTATCTGTCCAGTGGAAGAATACAATCAGCAAGGCCACAAACAGCAGGAATGATTTATTACGTTTTGCATCGCGGGACATCAGCACAAGCATCGGGAATGCAAAGTTAACAAGCATTGTAATCCAAAACAATCCGCGGAACTGCTCCCAACGCTGCTGGAAATACACTACTTCTTCTGGAATGTTTGAATACCAGATGAGCATGAATTGTGAGAACCACAAATAAGTCCAGAGGAAAGAAATTGCAAACATCCATTTTCCTAAATCATGCACGTGAGACGGAGTTGCATATTCCATTTGTCCGCGTGATTTCAAATGCATTACTAAAAGATTAGCAACGATGATTGCTCCAAGCCACCAGCCGGCGAAATTATACCATCCGAAAAGTGTGCTGTACCAATGAACGTCGATCGACATGATCACATCCCAGGTGAAAACAGAAGAAGTAAATCCGAAGAATACGAGGAAAATCGCAGCATTCTTCAAATTGAGATTCCAGTTGCGCGCTGTATCAACACCTGAACGCATTGTATCTTCCAACAATGAATTTTTGCGTGACCATCTCTGGTAAATAACCCAGCCTGCCATGAACAATAGTGTACGGCCCCAAAAGAAAAGGTCGGCGAAATAAGGCTCTTTGTGTTTAAGCACTGCATCAAAATGTTCGCTTTGTGGATTATAAACGTCCTGGTCTTGCCAGTGGTACATATGGTGTAATCCCATACGACCTGCAATGAAAATCACAAGGATAAAACCAAGCGCAATCGGAAGGAAAGTTCCGATGGCTGAGAAAAGGCGCATGAATACTGTGCTCCACGAAGCTTGTGCAGCATATTGAACAGCATAAAAGAAAACAGCTCCGAGTGCAATTCCTCCGAAGAAATAAGAATTTACCAGCAGGTTAGCCCAGATGCGCTGAGCAAGTGTACCCTGGTGATCGACTCCTGCATGGGCTCCGTGCTCGCCATGAGCGCCGACTGCTTCCGGTGCATGGTGAAACAGTGCGCCAAGGATCAGCAATAATATACCCACACCGCAAAGTATCCACAGGTTTCGCTGCGACTTCGGCGAGAAGTTATAAGTAAGATTACTCAAGTTAACGTGGCTCATATTGTATTGAGTTCAGTCAGATTATTTATTCGGTGTAGAATTTCCGGCAGCCGGTGCGGCAGGAGTTTTTGTTGAATCAGTAGCAGGTGTTGGCGCAGCTTTCAAAAACTCGCTCCATTTTGCACCACCTCTTCCGAGACGCTCAACATAAGTTACCACTTTCCAGCGTTCCTCAGGACTCAACTGTGAAGCATGCGATCCCATCATATTTTTTCCGTAAGTGATGACGAAATAAATATGACCATCGGTAAGCTTGTTTTCAGTAAAAAGTTTTTGATATGGAGTTGGTGTTGCTGTGTATTTTCCGCTTTCAACCAATGGACCGGCACCATCACCTTTTGCACCATGGCAGTAGATGCAGAAACGCTCGTAAAGCACCTTTCCTTCTTCTTCAATCGCATCACCATGAGGAAACGGGTTGTTCCAGTATAAGGAAGCCATTTTATCTCCGGTTGTATCATTCGGATATGGAAATGGTGTAAATCCTACAGGAATTGTTCCTTCAGGAGGAAGCATATTTCCCATATTAATTGAATCGTTTGCTACCCACTTGCCATTGACAAGAACGCTATCGGTCCAATAAGAAATGCCATTTGTTTCTACAGACGGGCTGCGATACATGTCGGGCATGTATTCGTATCCGGGACTGTCTTCACTATCCTTTGCACAGGATCCGAACAAAGTCGAAACTGCAACAGCAATGGTGCCGAAAGCTAAAAGGGTATAAGTTGTTTTTTTCATCGTTGTCGTTCGTATCGCGGGTCAGATGACGTTCACTTCTGTTGCGCCTGTCTGGCGAAGCATGTTTACAATTCTTGATTCATCTTCTGCTTTTACTTCAAGCAGCATGAGGGATTTATCGTCGGTTGTGCGTGGGTCCGGATTTTTCGGTGTAACACCAGGGAGCAACCAGCTGCGAAGAAGGAATGTGATTGCCATACCATGTGCTGCGCAGAAAACGGTTAATTCGAATGTTACAGGAATGAATGCAGGCCAGTTCATATAATACCAGAAGCTTGGCTTACCACCGATATCCGTTGGCCAGTCACTTACCATCATGTACCAGGTCATCAAAATAGCGAGTGATGTTCCGGTAGCACCATAAATAAATGCACAGATCGCAATGCGTGTGCGTGGAAGTCCGAGCACCGCATCTAATCCGTGAACAGGAAATGGTGAGAATACTTCTTTCACTTTGATATGCGATGACTGAAGCAGCTGTGCTCCTTCCATCAGACGCTCTTCGTCGTCGTAGATACCGTGAATTGTCTTTTTACCTGCAATCATTTTTTTAGGTATTCGGCTCGTTAGTGAGTTGTAGTTTCTGTAACAGGAGACGGCGATTTCTCAGCACGCTCGCGTTTGTATTGTTCTCCCGATGATTTGAGAATAGTTTTCAATTCACTCAAAGCAATTACAGGGAATGTTCTTG
>JBKJMR010000165.1:0-2534 GCA_046596275.1 Bacteroidia bacterium
TTAAGGGTGTAGTGGGGGAGAAGCCTCTGAAACTAATTTTGCCGTAAGGGGGAAAAAGTTGGTGGTAGGTGGTCGGGAAAAGTTGGTGGGCAGATTAAAGAATCGTAACTTCAAGGAAGAAATGTTGATGCTGTTGGCGATAAAGGTTGGTAATCTACAAGCATCTTAAATCTATAAAATACCACCAACCTTTTTTCTACCACCTACCACCAACTCTAAAAAATGAGAACCCGCCTTTTCATCCTCATCTTCCTCACCCTTGGCATCCTCTTTTCCTTTCAATGGAAGAGCGGGGGCACTGCACGTTCCGGTGCTTCGCAGGTGGAAGTGATGAAGAAAAAAAAGAAGCGCAAAAAACCGAAGAAAAAAAAGCCGCGTAAAGTAAAAAAGACAACTAAAAAATCGCCTGCAGATTCGGCAAAGCTGGCTAAGAAAAAGAAAAAAGCAGATAAGCGTCACGATAAAAATCTTGGAAAGCTGAACAAGAAAAAAGAAAAAAAGGCGAAGGAAGTTGTAAAAGCGCAGGAAGATCGTAAGACATTTGATAAATGCGATAGCGCTGATGTTGTTCGCACTTCGCAGGATACACTTTTACTTGCGAAGTATATAAAAATCTATCGTTCGCTGGGTGGAATTTGTTACATCATGCATTTGCAGGATATGGCCGACCTTAAACAAACTTCCGATGGATTTTATTATGTTCAGATAAAAGAAAGCAAAGATCCGCGTGCTCCGGCAGCATGGCAAACGTATTTATATTGCCCGATCGGGAAGCCGAATGGAACGATTGCGCTTTTATCTCCGCAAGGCGATACGATTCAGATGTGTACTTACCTGAATGAGAAGAAGCAGGGGATGATGTATTATGTGAAGAAGGATAAGGGCGTTGTTTATAAGGAGAAGTATAATGAGGATAATAAAGTTTGGGAGAAGAAAGAGGAGGAGTGAAAAAAGCAGTTGTTCCCGGTGAAGTCTTTATCTGCGGAATCAGCGTAGATCTGCGAGTAAAAGTTTTCACGCAGATTCAAAAGATTTCGCAGATGTTGTTGGCGTATTTGTCGGCAGACTTCGAAATTTCATTACAGGGGCGTTCTCTACTTCGCGAACAACCTTAATTAATTCCTCAACCAATTAATCACCCGCAAATCTCCATCCTCTTTTTTCTCCACGATCTTCATCCAGTGGAGCAGCGGATACCCGATAAACGTTTTGTTATTGAAATTCTCCACCAGCCATTCGGAATCTCCTTTATAACCTGCCGGATGAAAAACTACTTCGGGAGGAATTCCTATTTCGCGTGCCGCCATGTACGA
This sequence comes from Bacteroidia bacterium, assembly GCA_046596275.1. Classification (GTDB taxonomy): domain Bacteria; phylum Bacteroidota; class Bacteroidia; order Palsa-965; family Palsa-965. The sequence goes on from JBKJMR010000165.1 coordinate 1,314, forward strand.
CCAGAGTAAGGTGGCAATTTCTTCACCGGCATTTTCTGTTGATATATCGCCGTTCATTTTATTTCTTCTTTCTGCGGCCGTTACTGCAATATGTCCTGCTTCATGCAACAGATCGCCGGGATATTTTACAGCGGGTATATCAACGATCAGCTTGCCGTTTTGGATGGTCATGCCGGGCATAAAAACCGGACCTTCTATTTTCGATTCTTCGTGCTCAATGCCGATTTCATTGAGAAAGGAAAAAATTTTTGAAATGATTTCTTCGCGATGCATGGAAAAGGTGATTGGTGATTGGTAAAAAGTGATTGGTAAAGTTTGGAAACAAATTAAAACTTGACAAGCTCTTCGTATAACTCTTTTACGGGCAATCCCATCACATTAAAATAAGAGCCTTCGATTTTTTCTACACCAATGTAGCCGATAAATTCCTGCGCGCCATATGCTCCGGCTTTATCAAATGGTTTGTATTGATTGATGTAATAATCAATTTCTCCATCGGTCAATTCACGAAAATAGACAATGGTACAAACCGAAAAAGCAATTTCTTTATTCGCCGACTTCAAACAAACGCCGGTAAAAACTTCATGGCGGTTTCCTGAAAGTTCACGCAACATGACACGTGCTTCCTCAGCATCAGCAGGTTTATTCAACACATGATTGTTGATCCATACAATTGTATCGGCAGTGATGACAATCGTTTTATCTTCAAGCTCTCCTTCAAATGCATCTGCTTTTTTGCGTGCGAGGAATAATGGAATTTCTTCTTTTTGAAACTGATCAGGAAAAGACTCGTCGACTTCTTTGGTAACGAGCTCGAATGGAATTCCTAATTCTGTAAGAAGAAATTGACGCCGTGGAGATTTTGACGCGAGGATGAAACGGTATTGAGCTAATTTCTCAGGATACATCTGCTTCAATCAAATTGTAAACCTGGTGTGCATACAAAAATAAAAAGCTGATGCCGGCCACCATGATGATCTTCACCAGCACGCTGCAAAAATGCCAGTCTTTTTTTCCTTTTGCTGTCAACGCACGATAAGCAAGATAAAGCAACGGAACCTGGAGCAACAATGTAAAATAGGTAAATGAAGACCATTCTTCCGCAATGAATTGCAAATACTGGAGCCATCCGGTTCCTGCAATTACAATCGCACTGATCGCAGCCAGCACAATTTTCGTACGCGCAATTCCGATAACGATCGGCATGGTTTTGCAACCGTA
>JBKJMR010000242.1:0-6504 GCA_046596275.1 Bacteroidia bacterium
CAGCAGAAACCTTTTTAAACGAAATTCAGAAAGAAGCGATCCGCAGAGCCATTGAACATGCGGAGGAAAAAACATCCGGCGAGATCCGTGTGCATATAGAAGAAGTCTGCCCTGAAAATGCCATCACACATGCGGAAAAGATCTTTGCTAAGCTCAATATGCATACAACCAAAGAACGCAATGCTGTGCTCTTCTATCTCGCAATCGATACACGCGTTTTTTCAATTTACGGTGATAAAGGAATTCATGATAAAGTAACAGCGCAATTCTGGGATTCGACTTCTGCTGTGATGGAAACCTATTTCAAGAAAGGTGAATTTACAGAAGGACTCATTGCCGGAATTACAATGGCCGGTATGCAGCTGGCAGAACATTTCCCATTTGAAAAAGGCGACAAAAACGAACTCACCAACGATATCAGCTTTAAATGAAATTACTGAAACTCCTTTTATTGCTGTTAATCGGTTTGCCTGCTTTTGCGCAAGACGCCCGCATGAATGACGAAGTCGGGCAGGGAAAAGTTCCTTCGCGACCTTCACCGCCGCAGCTGGTAAATAATCTTTCCAAACAGTTTCCGAATTTCATTTCTGCAAATGAAGAAGCTGCGCTCGAACAGAAGCTTGCGCAATTTGCCAATGAAACCAGCAACCAGATCGTGGTGCTTATCGTGGATGATCTTGCGGGAATGGACATCAATGCATTCGCAGTTGAAGTCGGACAAAGCTGGGGCGTTGGACAAGGGAAATTCGATAACGGAGTTGTGCTCGTCATTAAACCAACCGGTGGAAAAGGACAGCGTGATGCTTACATCGCGGTCGGTTACGGACTAGAAGGAGTTATTCCGGACATCACAGCAAAACATATTGTTGAAGAAGATGTTACTCCGAATTTTGAAAAGGAGCAATATTACCAGGGAATAGACGCAGCTACTACAACGTTGATGAAGCTGGCGAAGGGCGAAATTAATTCAGCTGAATACAATAAACAGCATTCCGCAAAATCTTCCCGTTACCTCTGGATCTTAGGAGCCGTTATTCTTCTGATATTTTTTATCTCAAGAAAAGGCGGCGGTGGAAAAGGTGGTTTCGGTCGCGGCGCTGCAACAGGATTTTTGATCGGCAGCAGCGGTTTCGGAAGAAGCAGCTTCGGCGGCGGCGGATTCGGCGGCGGCGGCGGTGGATTCGGCGGCTTTGGTGGCGGCGGTTTCGGCGGCGGCGGTGGCGGCGGCAAATGGTAGGATTAGTTTCGAGTTTCTTGTTTGTTGTTAGTTGTTTGTTTTTTTAACCAGAAACCAGAAACCAGAAACCCTTGTACCGCAGAGACTACATCCAACGCATGATCGAAGAATTCGGCAAGATGCTGGGTCATGTCATGGGTTTGAAAAGCCTCAACCAGCACGATCTTGCATTGGAGGAATTACGCTCCGGTTATAAAACATTTTTTGGGCTTGATCCCGGTTTTATCCGCAATTCCGAGCCCGATGAATTGCTCGAAGCATTAGTGGCAAATGCAGATCTTAAAAACCAGCATCTCGAATCCATCGCGCAAGCCATGATGACAGAAGGCGAATTGCTCCACAACACTGATCTTTCATTGGCAACCGAGCTTCGTAAAAAGTCATTGCTGCTTTATCGCCATCTTGAAAAGTTTGACAACGGCACATTTTCAATGCCAAGAAAATCCGCCATCGAAGAGCTTGAATCGATCCTGGACGAATCCGGTTCTTAAAATTTCCTAATTTCCCTTTAATACACAATAAAATTCTGCGTATAGAAAGCCCTGTTTTCGCGGCACGGTGGCCTTTTTTTGTATTTTAGCAGCCATAAATTTCCCTTCCACTATGATGAATCGCATCCTCAGAATTTCTATCACCCTGCTGTCTTTTTCATTCCTGAACACTGCTTCTGCACAGCAAAATGTAGAGCTGGTAAATTCAGGTGAAATAATGCTCACTGCTGATTTCTATAACGCGCTTGGTAGCTACAGCAAAGCCGAAAATCTTTATCTCAAAGTAGGCCGCAACGACACGAACTACGCAGAAGTTTTGCGTGATCTTGCTTACACGTACAATAACGATAAAGAAGATAGTTTGTGTCTTGCAACTGCCCGCAAAGGCAAAGAGCTCGATTCAGAATTCAAAGCTGATTTTTACGTGTACATCGGAATGTCGCTGAAAGAGCTGGAGAAATACGACACTGCGATCAAAACTTTCGATGAAGGAATTCGCCTGTATCCTTATAAATATACGCTGCAGTATCAGAAAGGCATGACGTATGTAAAAATGAAAAAATATCCTGAAGCTGAACTTTGTTTTCAGAAAGCAATTGAATTAAATCCATACCACTCAAGCTCGCATTATCAATTAGGAAAATGTTGTGCAGAACAAGGGCGTACCGTTCCTGCGGTTTTAGCATGGCAGTATTTTCTGTTAATGGAAAATAACACGGAGCGTGCGCAGAAAACAGTTTCTAATCTTGAAGATCTTTATTCCGGAGAAAGCCAGGCTGATCCTGATTTTCAATTGACAGCCCACGAAGCCGGTGATGATTGTTTTAATGATATTGTAGAAGTAATCAATTCAAAAGCTGCTTTCGATCCAAGCTATAAGAACAAAACAATTATCAACCTGAAAATGGTTAAAATGTTCCAGGCTATTCTTGACAAGCTGGAGTATAAAGCGAACACGGATAATTTCTTTATGGAAAATTATGTTCCGTATTTCGTTGCGATGTATGACAAAGGATATTATGCATTGTACCAAAGCTATACGCTTAAAGCAGTTTCAGGAGCTAATCCTACAGTAAGCAAGAGCATTAAAAAGAACAAAAAGAAATCGCCTGCGTTTGCTTCCTGGTCAGCAGAATATATTGATAAACATACCCGTCACCCCGAGCGCGCTGAATTTATTAAAGATGACCAGGTTCAAATTACCTATTATCAGAATCACGTTATTAACGGAATAGGTGTGATCAACGAGATGGGAATTGAAAATGGTCAATGGAGATATTTTTATGCGCGATCCGGACGTTTGTTTTCTAAAGGTAAATATGTAAATGGAAAACGTGAAGGCGATTGGTACTGGTATTATGATGACGGAAGTGTAAAAGAACATTCTAAGTTTAAAGATGGCAACCGCGAAGGAGTAAGCGAGCAGTTCTATGAAAATGGTTTGCCTTCATTCACAGCAAAATATTCAGACGGTGCGCTTGAGGGAGAATATACAGGATACGATTTGAGCGGGTATAAAACGCAAACCGGGTCAATGTCCAATGGCAAGCTCAACGGAATGGTTACAACCTATTACCAGGACGGAGCAAAAAAAGCTACGCTTGATTATGTGAATGGCGTACTATCCGGTGATGTGGTGCTTTATACTATTGATGGTAAGATCTCCCGTAAAGTGCCTTATACAATGGGCACACGCAATGGAAACAGCAAAGAATATTATTCAAACGGAAATGTAAAATCAGAAGGCGAATATAAAAACGATGAAGGATTTGGTACATGGAAAACCTATTATGAAAATGGAAAAGTTTTCCGTGAAGGATCATTCAAAGAAAAAGGATTACGCCAGGGTTTGTGGACGGAATATCACCGCAACGGGGAAGTTGCTGTTAAAGCGAATTATGCAACCGGAAAGCTCAACGGAATTTCTACTTATTACGATACCGACGGAAAAATTTCTGGTGAGAAAAAATATGTTGCTGATAAATTGAAATCAGAAAAGTTTTTCAATAAAGACGGAAGTGTGCTTGCAGATTATAGCATGTCGAATGATTATGAAGTAACAGAATATTATCCGAGCGGTGTACGTAAAGCAAAAGGAAGATATTTTGATGGTGAACGTACAGGAGACTGGAAGATCTACGCAGAGAGTGGAGCATGGCTTTATGCGAAAGAACATTATTACAATGGTTATCTCAGCGGAACCCGCACTGAATATTACGAGAATGGTGAAGTTTCAAATGAGCTCGATTTCCATTTCGGCGAACGTGATGGTTACCTGAAGTCTTATTACATAAACGGAACTTTAAAAACAGAAGGTTGGTACGTACGTGGCGAAAAACAAGGTGACTGGTTTGATTATAACCAGCGCGGCGTGATGCAGGCACACAGGTATTACCTCAATGGTGAATTGCACGGCTTCCAGGAATACTTTGATGAAAAAGGAAAAAGAGATGAAGAAACATTTTTCAAGGAAGAGAATGTTTGGACACGCACACGTTTCGACAGCACAGGTACAGTAATTTATAAATACGCTTCTGATAACGGAAATGGTATTTACGATTTCAAATACACAAACGGTCAAACTCTTATTCGCCAGGAATATAAAGGCGGATTACTGAATGGAAAAACCGAACGTTATTTGATGAACGGAACCAAATTGGTAGAGACAACTTTCATCAATGGTGAACAGCATGGTGAACGTAAAGAGTACTTTGAAGAAACCGGCAAAGTTTATCTCGAAGCTGTTTATGGTTATAACAGTCGCCACGGAAAATCAGTTACATATTGGGAAAATGGCGCCAAACGTTCGGAGGAAAACTATTATTATGGTGACTTGAACGGTGAGCAAAAATATTACCACGACAACGGTGCGTTGATGAGAGAAGGCACCTGGGAAATGGGAATTGTAAATGGCGAATTGAAAACGTATGCAGAAGATGGTTCGCTGATCTATTCACGGTTCTTTAAAGATGGAATTCTCAAGGGTTATTCTTATCTCGATAAAGATGGAAAAGCGGTTCCGATGATTCCGTTGGAAAATGCAAGCGGAAAATTCGTGGCTTATTTTCAGAATGGGAATAAATCCATCGAAGGCGAATATGCAAATGGTCGCTTCGAAGGAAACGTGACTAAATATTTCTCCAACGGAAAAGTGTGGGAGAATGAAAATTTCAAAAACGGAGCTTACGTAGGCGTACAGAAATATTTTTACAAAAATGATTCCTTGAAGACGGAGCAGAACTATTACGCTGATGAGCGTGATGGCACTTCAAAGTATTATCATGAAAATGGAAAATTAGAACACATCGAATATCATGTGCTTGGCGATAATTTCGGAACATGGGTGTATTATAATAAAGACGGTGTTGAGCTGAAGAAAATTCAATACTACGATGATCGCCAGCTGAACATTATTCTTTCTGCGCCTGCACCATCTCCTGCACCAAAAGGAAAACCTAAACCAACTAAAGCCTAACAGAATAATTTAATGGTCAAATTCGGTAAGTGGGTTGGTGGTAGTTTGGGCTGGGCGGTTGGTGGTCCCATTGGTGCGCTTCTTGGTTTTGCATTGGGAACAATGTTCGATGAAGCACAGGTTACTGTAGGGAAATTTAATCCCGGCGGACCATTTGCTTCAACTCCCGGTTACAGCTCTCAAACCGCACAGGGTGATTTTGCAGTAAGCTTATTGGTGCTAACTGCTGCCGTAATGAAAAGCGACGGCCGCGTTGTGAAAGCTGAATTGGATTATGTCAAGAAATTTCTTGTCAACCAGTTCGGGCAAGACCAGGCGTTGAAATTATTACCCGTTCTTAAAGATCTTCTTTCACGTGAAATTCCGGTTCGCGATGTCTGCCTGCAGATCCGCCAGTACATGCCCGAAGCGCAACGCATCCAGCTGCTTCATTATTTATTCGGCATTTCAAAAGCAGATGGCTCCGTAGATCAGCAAGAAGCACGCCTTATCGGAGAGATTTCAGATTACTTAAACATCGAGCGCCCGGATTTTGAATCGGTGCGTGCCATGTATTGGAGAGATGTCGACAGCGATTACAAAATTCTCGAAGTAGATGTAAAAGCTACGGATGATGAAGTGAAAAAAGCTTTCCGGAGAATGGCGATCAAATATCATCCTGATAAAGTGATCGACCTCGGTGAAGCCTCCCAGAAAAATGCAAAAGAGAAATTCCAGCTTGTGCAGGATGCCTACGATAATATTCGCAAGAAAAGAGGAATGGTTTAGGGAACGATGTACGAATTACAGATCACCGATTACCGATTGGGAAAGTAAATTAGTAGCCAATAACATTTTTTTAACCACTCGCCGCGGAGGAAACTCCAACCTTTGAACCAATAGTTTTTTTATCATTAGGCGGGTTTCGCAAACCCGCCTAATGATAAAAAAAACTACCAATCACCACTAACCAACTTATCTATCGAAGCTCGCGCAGGTAGATCACTTACTTCATAATCAAATCAATTCCGTCCACTGTATCCGGTTTCAACACTTGAATGAATTCTTTAGAAAAGGAAATCAGCCATTCGCTCACTTTATGATGTGGGACAAATTTCACTCCTTCATCAAATGCATCTTCCCGCTCCACATCGTTTAATAATAATCCCATCTGCTGATTGCCGTCTTTAAGAAAGATGCGGGCCATTTCACCGTTAATTGTTGCTGTGCTCATATGTAACTTATTTGTTTAAGCAAAGCTACAGGGGCAGTATTACGGAGGTGTTAAGGGAAGAACAAATTAAAATAATCCAAGAAAGCGC
>JBKJMR010000245.1:0-8776 GCA_046596275.1 Bacteroidia bacterium
ATATAAAGTCTGGCCGTTTCCTTCAACGAAAATTTTATTCAATTCATTCTTCACAAAATAACCAGTCATCTTTTTCCCTTTGATCTGGTTAAAGCGCGAGGTGTCTTCTTCTGAAACAATGAATGCATTATTATCCATATTCAACTGTAGAATTTCGCCATGATGTGTGATGATGGAAACTTTTTCAGCTGTCAATTGATTTCCGCCCGACCATAATACCGGGTCGTTAAATAATCGCATGGTTGAATCCGTAGACGTCCATGAAAGTGAATCACATTTTCCCTGTAAGTCTGTTTTGAAAAAACGCACATTGTGATAGCCGAGAATAATTTTTTGCGGCTCTTTTGTAAGCGTATCTTTTAAAAGCGTGTCTGCCGGATTTTTGATTTTAATTTTCGAATCATACGCAGTGCTGTCATAAATCGTGATCGATTTTAATGTATCGGCATGAAGAAAAAGCGAGTCTTTTGTAAACGATTGAATGAATAAAGCATGCCCTGTGATGAGCGAAATATTCGTTACTTCATTATGAATAGCAAGATCACCTTTGATTGTAATTTTTTGTGCGGTGTCAATGATCTCCACATTTTTCATCGCTTTACCCAAACCGAGCTTACGGTTATACCAGATGCTGTCGCCTTTCAGCGTTTGATCTTTGGTAACGATGTATGCGTTTTTCTGAAACTGGGCCACATCATTCTGGCTGTCATAAAAACCATTCTCACAATAAATAAAATTATAATTGTTGGTGGCTTTGATCGTCGTTGGTCCGAGGAAATACGATGTTTTTGTCAGGGGATGATAACGTAATGTATCACACTTCATCACATATTGCGGATTAACCAGCAGCACATTTTTTTTGAAGGTCAAAACTTTTGCTTCGGTTGAATAAGCACCGATCTGGCTTGTCAGCACATTTTCTTTATTGACAATTTTTCCGCCGGAAGAATAGCTTGCTACTTTTTCATTCAGATCATAAACGATTGCTTCAGTAGTGAGCGTCATGTCACGATCAATCATCCGTACATTTTTCTGCAGCTCGGCTCTACGTGCATTGCCGTCGTACTTCAGAAGGTCGCCGAAAATATTTAATGAATCGCCCTGGCGAATGTGAACGTGCCCGTACGCATCAAGCGAATTTGCATCCTGGAAAAAATGTGCGCTGTCGCACGTCATAATCATTCCCTGCTGCTCAAATTCTACCGCACCGATCAAACGCTGATATCCTTTCGAACTGCTCTTTAATGAATTGGCATGTGTAAGGTTGATCTGTTTCCCTTTTTCAACTTTGATAGTAGATTGCGCCACCAATTCCTGCGAGAGGAAAAGGAGGAAAAAAACAAAAAATGAGTTTTTCAGCAGGAGCATTTCACTGTCGGGTCAATTATCATGCCCACACTTCGTTTCTTAACAAAGTTTGTTTTCTGTCAGGACCAACTGAAACGATGCTTACCGGAATGCCGGTTTCTCTTTCGATGAATGCGATATAATCATTCAGCTCAAGCGGCATATCAGCAGCAGAAGTTGTTGCAGTCAGATCTGTTTTCCATCCTTTGAGATCAAGATAAACAGGCTCAATAACTTTGTTCACGATATCGTAAGGAAGTTTGTCCGTTACTTTTCCATCAATTTTATAAGCGGTACAAACACGGATCGTTTCAAATATGCTGAGCACATCTGCTTTCATCATGATCAGTTCTGTAACGCCATTGATCATGATCGCATAACGCAATGCAGGAAGATCCAACCAGCCACAACGGCGTGGACGACCTGTTGTTGAACCGAATTCATTTCCTTCTTTACGCATCACCGCGCCCGGACCATTTTCTTCAATTGTATCAATAAGCTCAGTAGGAAACGGACCACTTCCAACGCGCGTGCAATACGCTTTGAAAATTCCGATCACACCGCCGATTTTTCCGGGAGCAATTCCTAATCCGGTACATGCGCCGGCGCACATTGTATTGGAAGAAGTAACGAAAGGATACGTGCCGAAATCAATATCAAGCAATGATCCCTGTGCGCCTTCTGCAAGTACACGTTTTCCATTAACAAGCGCTTCATTCACGTAATGTTCGCTGTCAATTCGTGTAAGCTCACGCAATGTTTCAATTCCTTCGAACCAGGCTTTTTCCAATGGAGAAGGATCTTCGTCGGAATTATAAAATTTCAAAAGCTCACGGTGTTTTGCAACAAGTGAATTATATTTTTCTTTGAAATCTGTTGCATCAATATCACCCACACGCAAACCGTTACGACCGGTTTTATCCATGTAAGTCGGCCCGATTCCTTTGAGCGTTGAGCCGATCTTTTCTTTTCCTTTCGATGCTTCAGATGCTTTATCAAGAAGACTGTGAGTTGGAAGAATAAGATGTGCGCGACGGGAAACGAGGAGGCGTTTTTTTACATCAACGCCCATTTCTTTGAGCTTGTCAATTTCTCTTTTCAGGATAACAGGATCAATGACGACACCGTTACCGATCACGTTCATTGTTGTTTCATGAAAAATTCCGGAAGGAATCGTGTGCAGCACATGTTTTATGCCGTTGAATTCTAAAGTGTGTCCCGCATTAGGTCCGCCCTGGAAGCGCGCGATGATATCGTACTTGGGAGTGAGCACGTCAACGATTTTACCTTTTCCTTCATCGCCCCATTGGAGGCCCAGGAGAACTTCTGCCTTCATACTTTTATTTTGGTTCATTAAATTTTTCAATCGCTTCTTCCGTGTTTTCTGTTACAGCGAAAACGGAATTCAGTTTGGTAACGAGCAGTAGCTCCTGTACTTTTTTTGAAACGCCGGTGATCACAAGATCACCGCCGTTTTTTCTTGCTTTAGTAAGCACATTGATCAGCACATTCAGCCCGGTGCTGTTCACATATTTTAATTCGGAAAGTTCGAGTATGAATTTATTCTGCCCGTCTTCAGCAAGCAGGTTTACTTCGTCCATGATGCGTTGTCCTTCATTGCGATCGATCAGTTCACCATAAAGTGAAAAAATTGCAATCGGCTTTTTCTGGATGATGTTGTAAGTAAAGCTCATGACAGACGTTTTGGTGTAGTTTTTAGATGCTCGCAACCTCCGTTCATTGAAAGTTTTTTGCAACGCCCGAAAAAATTAAGCGAATGCGTCGAAATTTCAAATGCGAGGAATTCCTCTGTTGTCTTTTGAATCTGCTGAATACGCGGATCACAAAATTCAAAAACTTTATTACAATCCTGGCAAATCAGGTGATCATGCTGCTTATATGCATAAGCTCTTTCAAACTGCGCCTGGTTACGGCCGAACTGATGACGTGTAACCAATCCACATTCAAGAAGCAATTCAATTGTATTGTATAATGTTGCACGACTCACACGGTATTTTTTATTTTTCATAAAAACATACAGTGATTCAATGTCAAAGTGACCGCCCTGTGAATAGATCTCATCAAGAATGGCAAAGCGTTCCGGTGTTTTCCGGTGGCCTTGTTTTCCAAGATGTTCTGCAAAGATATTTTTGACGGTTTCCCGAATGTTGGTATCGGACATTGGAGATTTTAATGAACAGGTAAAAGTACAGAAAAAAGGGGCGGGGGACGTGGGGCGGGGGGCGGAAAATTGTGATTTTAAATCAACACAAAAATAGACCGTATAGAGACGCGTCCCTTCGTCCCATTTCCGTCCCCCGTCCCTTTTCTTTAATTCGGATTAATCCTCGAAACGGAAAGCACGCCATTCACTTTTTTCAGCTTCTTCATCAGTTCAGTGAGATGTTCTGCATCGTGGACAAATAGCATGATCATTCCTTCGAAAATACCGTCGTGCGTGTCGAAATTAAGCGAACGCATATTAACGCTGAGCTCGTTGGAAATAATTTTTGTGACATTATTTACAAGACCAACTTCATCAATGCCGGAAACTTTAATTCCTGCAAGGAAAGAAATTTGTTCCTGGCCGGTCCACCGTGCCTTTACTATTCGATACGCATAATTAGACATCATCGATAAGGCATTCGGACAGTTAACGCGGTGAATTTTTATTCCTTCACCGATCGTAATAAATCCGAATACATCATCACCGGGAATCGGGTTACAGCAGGGCGATAATTTGTATTCGATTTTCGTGAGATTGTCGCCGATAACAAGCGCATCATCACCGGCTTTTTTGCCTCGTGTTTCTTTAATGACCTGTTCTAAAGTAGGCTCATTTTTTTGCGGTTTGGCAGGCTTATCTTTTTCTTTTACCCAGGCTTTAATATGCTTGAGCACAATAATGCCCATTGCTACGCGATAAAATAATTCCTGCGGACTTGGCAAACGCAAAAACGTATGAAATTCATTGATGTTTTTTACTGTAAAATCAATTTTCTGGTGATTGAATTTACGTTCAAGAATTTCACGTCCTTCCTCTGCAACTTTTCTTTTCTCCTCTTTAAGCGCATTCTTGATCTTTGATTTTGCACGTGCTGTAATGACATAACCAAGCCAATCTTCTTTCGGTGTTTGTTTAACTGAAGTAAGAATTTCAACCTGATCGCCGCTTTTTACCTGGTGACTCAGCGGCACAAGCTTATGATTCACTTTAGCGCCGATACATTTTTCACCGACTTTCGTATGAATGTCAAAAGCGAAGTCTAACGCGGTTGCACCAAAAGGCAATGTGCGCATTTCTCCCTGCGGGGTGAATACAAAAATTTCTTCTGCAAAAAGATTCAGCTTAAAATCGTCAATGAAATCGAGCGCATTGTCTTCCGGATTTTCAAGCATCTCGCGGATCTTGCGCAACCATTCTTCCAGCTGATCACCTTTGCTTTCTGTTCCGACAACCGAGTCTTTGTATTTCCAGTGAGCCGCATAACCTTTCTCTGCCAGCTCATCCATTCGCTCTGTACGAATCTGCACTTCCACCCATTTTCCATCCGGACCCATTACTGTGGTATGCAACGATTCATAACCGTTTGCTTTCGGAGTAGAGATCCAATCGCGCAAACGATCAGGACTTGGGTGATAAAAATCGGTGACGATGGAATATATTCTCCAGCAATCTGCTTTTTCACTTTCTATATTCGTATCAAGAATAATCCTGATCGCGAAAATGTCGAATATTTCTTCGAATGGAACACCTTTGAATTTGATCTTATTGTAAATGGAAAAAATGCTTTTCGGCCGGCCAATCACACGAACAGAAAACCCCTGCTCATTCAGAATTTCATTAATCGGCTGAATAAATTTTTGAATGAATTTTTTTCTCTCCGGCTCGGTTGCTTTGAGCTTTTCAGAAATTTCATCATAGATTTCTGTTTCTGTAAATTTTAGTCCGAGATCTTCGAGCTCTGTTTTAATTACATTGAGCCCGAGACGGTGGGCAAGTGGTCCGTAGAGATAAAGTGTTTCCGATGCGATCTTCAGCTGCTTATCGCGCTTCATCGATTCGAGCGTGCGCATATTATGCAAACGATCTGCAAGCTTGATGAGAATTACGCGAATATCATCCGAAAGCGTAAGCAACATTTTACGGAAATTTTCCGCCTGCAATGAATTCGTCTGCTGGTCAAATACACCGGAAATTTTTGTGAGCCCGTCAATGATCTTCGACACTTTTTCACCGAACATGCCGGTAATATCCTCAAGGGAAATTTCGGTGTCCTCCACGGTATCATGCAGCAAAGCACAAACTACCGAGGTGGTCCCAAGCCCGATTTCTTCCGCACAGATCTGCGCAACGGCAATAGGATGGTAAATGTAAGGTTCACCCGATTTGCGGCGCATGTCTTTATGCGCTTCAAGGGCAACGTTAAAAGCTTTGCGGATAATTTCTTTATCACCTTTTTCAAGCTTTCGTTTGCAGGCCTTTAGCAGGTCGCGGTAACGTTTCAGGATTTCTTTACGTTCCAGCTCAAGGTCTATAACAGGAGCAACTTCTTTTTCAGCCATATATCTTCCCCTTTTTACGGAGGTAATTCAGCTATGAAGTTACGCAAAAAAGCGCAAGTGAAGTGAAGTATTGGAAATCAGTATTTTCTGCTGACGTTTTTATATCTTCTCCCTCACCTTCAGCGCATCTCCATCTGCTTGCTGGTAGTTTTTTACCCGGTAAAAATGCCAGCCGATGCTTCCCTGTAATTCACATTTATTTCCTGAGAACGGACTATTCAGGTTCGGATCTTGCATAAAGGGATAATAAAACGGCATAACCGCACGAACGTCAACGTAAAGCTGCTCCATGAAAAATGCGAATTGCCATCCGAAGTGAGTTCCTGCACCGGCAGCAGTAAACTTATTCACGCCTGAAAATTCAAACCGCGTAATTTCATATTCCGATTTGTAAACGACGGTTTGTGTTTCAATAATTTTGGAGAACATCGCTTCAACGCCGAAGTGAGGACCGGTACAGGCAATGCGCCCGTTTACACCATTTTTACGAATGAAAACTGAAAATCCTAAACGCAGCTGTTGAATTTTATAATCCGAAATGCAACTTTCAAGAAAGCTGTTTAATGGAACTTTCGCGGGAAAAATTGTTTGACTGTCGCGAACCCGCATCTTTTCGTTCGGGTTATTTGTTTGATTTGCGTCAAGGATCTGCTTGTCAATTCCCCTTCCTGTTCCTGCGCTTATGCTGAAACACATTCTTTGTGTAGTAACATCATAACCAAGCATGTAAATTTCTTTCCCGGTAAATTTTACATAATGTGCTTTAGCAATGTGAGTAATTTTCTGCGCGGAAGCCGGGATAACCAATGAAAAGAAAAAAACAAAAATGGAATAACGATAAGACATAATCAGGTTTATAAGAAGCTGTATACTTTATTGTCCAAAAGTACAGCTCACATGTAAACCGGAACTTATGTAATGATTACTATAACTTTTTTAAATCTTCTCTCTCACTTTTTCTCTCTCACCATCAAACTCAGGATCTTTTTTCGCGCGGTAAAAATGCCATCCGACGCTTACTTGTAATTCATATTTATTTCCGGCAAACGGACTACTAAGATTAGGATCTTTTACGAACGGATAATAAAACGGAATTACCGCGCGCAGATCGAGGTAAAGATGCTCTTTGAAAAATGCGAATTGCCAGCCCACATGCGAACCCGCTCCGAAGGCATTCAGCTTATTGATGCCGGAATACGAATGACGTGTTTCATCAAAATCTGATTTGTAAACAACAGTTTGTGATTCAATGAGCTTTGAAAACATCGCTTCAACACCAAAATGCAAACCTGTTAACGGATGCCGGCCTAACGTATCATTTCTCCTCACAAAAACAGTAAAACCCACACGCAGCTGCTGAAGCTTGTAGTCCGACATGCTGCTTTCCAAATACGTGTTTGATGGAATCCTTGCAGGAAAAATTGTCTGGCTGCCTCTTACTTTCTGCACTTCGCGCCCGTCATTTATCTCACTCGCATCCAGAAACTGGTTGTCGGTTCCTTTTCCGAATCCACCGCTGACACTAAAACACATTTTGCGAAAACCCACATCATAACCCAGCATGTAAATTTCCTTATCAGTAAATCGTGCATAATGCGCCTTTGCAAGATGTGTGAATTGTTGTGCGGCAACCGGCCGGGAAAGCAAGATGAGCAACAAGAAAAGAAAACTGCGAAAAAACATTTTGATTGGGGTTATGTCTAAAGGTAGGTCAAAAAAAATATTTTCCAAACTTAGGTTATGATTGGAAAAATGGATTGTGTGACTCGATTAATTAACACGCTTAAAGCTCTCCAGTATTTCCTGGAAAACACCCTGGTATTTTAAAAAATCGCCCGGCTTATTATTAGAAGCTTCACAGCTGAAAAACCAAACATCATCACCTGAAATAATGATAGCGCTTAGAAATCCTACCGTTCCGGTTTCTTCCGTGAACATCCCGTAACGTCGTGTAGCCTGGCAACCATCAAGGATAAAATCACTTTGCTCAACAAGGTCAACACGGCCTACATTTTCGTGCAAAATTTGCAGCTGCATATTTGCAAGTCCTGAGAGACTATCTCCCGCGCGCAATTTTTCGTGGCGAAAATTAAAATTCGGATGAAGCGTTCCTTCCTGCTCAGGAATATTTTTTGAAAACGCAATAAGATGCGATGGATCAGGAGAGCTTGTTTCAGGCCAGCTTTTCGGAACAGAAAAAGTAGCACCGAAACCGGTTTTTGCACAAGTGACGAAATTAAAATCATCCGGATCAAGCTTGTGAATTGCCTTTCCATTTGAATAATGATAAGCGCTGATTGCTTTTCCTCCATCATCGTATTTCACCCATGCACCGGCAGGTTTATCATCCAGGAATTTTCCCTGCTGAACAATTTTTCCGTCGGAAGAATATAATGTTGCATCACTTTCTTTCAGACCGGTAAAAGATTTGATCTCTAATTTTCCACTGTCAGTTGTAAGGGTTTTAACGGCAATCGCAGTTTCATTTTTAGCAGAATCAGCATTTGTTTTTTCGCTTTCTTCGGAAGAGCAGGAGGAAAGAAATGCTAAAACGCACAAGCTAAAAACAGGGAGAAATTTTTTCATGAATTAATTTTTTGCCGGTAAAACAGTTGAAGCACATTCACCAAAACCAATTCGCACACCATCTTTTTCCGACCATCCGCGAATGGTAACCGTATCACCATCATTGATAAATTTTCTTTCACTACCGTCTTCGAGCTTCAAAGGTTTTGTGCCGCGCCAGGTAATTTCCATCATCGATCCGAATGAACCCTCATCCGGTCCGCTGATCGTTCCCGATGCCATCATATCGCCCACATTAATATTACAACCATTGACAGTATGATGCGTCAATTGCTGC
>JBKJMR010000467.1:0-9195 GCA_046596275.1 Bacteroidia bacterium
ATCGGTTGTGACATTATCGAAGTTGGGACTTTCGTAGAATCCGCTTGTAGGTGTGAACGGAAATCCGGTTCCCATGTTCCAGCGAAGATCGATTTCCCAATTTTCATGTTTGCCGAAAACATAAGAAGTAACAATGTTAACGTTATGGCGGCGATCAAAATTCGGGCGGTAAGTCTGAATTCCATCCCAGCGTGTTACGAATCCAAGAGAATAAACTCCCCAGAAATAGAAATTTTTGTATTCATATTTCATAAGGAAGTCGATACCATATGCTTTACCGGTTTCAATGATGAAATCTTTTTTAAGAATATCCGGCTCGCTTGAATGTGCGGGATCATCTTCATAAAGTTTGTTGCGGTTCAGGTTGGTGAGCTGGCGGAAATCTTTGAGATAACCTTCGATGTTAAAAGTAACTTCTCCCCAGGTTTGAACTGAATCGATCGGGTTCCACTCGATACCTAAAATGTAGTGATTGGCTTTCTGCAAACGGCCTTTTACTTCGTATTCATTTCCCTTTTCATCAACGAAAGTGGATGGAATATTATCGCTTCCGGAAAGGAAACCATAAAATAAATTCACCACATCACGATCGGAAGTTGCGCTGAGCAAATTCTGTGAATACATTCCGGTTGCACCTTTTAAACGAAGCTGGTTATTGATATTGTATTTGAATCCAAGGCGCGGTTCAGGTGAAACTTCGTTAAGCGTTGCATAATACTGAATGCGGAAACCAGGCTCAAGCACAAGCGTACGGTTTCGTGTAGAATCTTTTTTCGCACCGATATTCCCGGAGATCCATTTGTATTTGATATATGCATTCAGCTCTGTAGTGTTTTCCAGTTGCTCAATCTTGCGGCGAACAGAATTTTCAAAGCTGAAGTTTGTTTTGAAACCTAATACTTCAATACCATAATTGACAACATTCTTACGCTGGAAATAAGTAAAGTTCAAACCAAGATTAAATCCATCAACTGAACTTTTACGCGGATTGTAAAATTGTTCGGTCATGGTGATATCATAATTCGAATACGCAAAGTTTCCTTTAATAAGCGTTGTCGAATTTCCCGGAACAACCTGGAAATTACTTCCGAATCCTCTCGATTTCCAGTTCAGATCGGCAGCTCCTTTATATTGGGAAACGGTATCATTAAAAGAGAATCCGAAAATGTTGAGCTTGCTTCCGTTAAGACTGTTGAAAGCTACTTTACCATAATAATCGCTGAAGTTGAAGGGCAAACCTGCAGGACTTCCATCAGTCAGTTTGTCTTCATTAGCATATCCGTAAAGTATTTTTGATGACTGGCGCAGGTAAGAATTTTTCGCGGATAATACATACGTGATTGAACCATGAGTTTCCAAACTGTCAATACGACGGATAGGCCCTTCCACCATTAATTTCGCACCGAAAGGGCTTACAGTGATCTTTCCGCCAATACGTTTACGGTTTCCATCGCGGGTGGTAATATCCATGATCGAAGAAATACGTCCACCATAATCAGCATTAAAACCACCGGTATAAACGTCAAGATTCTTAATAATGTCGGTATCAAATACGGAGAACAAACCAATCGAATGGAAAGGATTGTAAATGATCATTCCATCGAGCAATACTTTGTTCTGAACCGGTGTTCCTCCGCGAATGTAAAGTTGTCCGCCCTGGTCACCTGTACTTACCACACCCGGCAAAACAGAAACCGATTGTGCGATATCCGCCACACCACCAATCGCTACTACGCGGTTGATGTCTTTGGTATTCATCGTGGTTTTACCAACCCCCGGATTTTCCTGTGCATCCTGTTTCTCTGCAGAAATTTCTACTGCTACCATTTCACGCGTTTTCATTGAAATGTTGCGTGTGATGATATCGTTTGCATTAACAGTAATGGTGAATTTTGTCGGTGCAAAGCTTCCCTGCTGCGCAACGAGCGTATACGTTCCGGCAGGGATTTTTGTAAGCGAATAAAATCCGTTGATATCCGTCTGCACCCCCATCGTGGTTCCTTCAAGATAAACAAGCGCGAAAAGCACTGCTTCACCTGTAGATTCACTACTCACCGTTCCACGAATGGTTGCGGTTTGTGCGGAGGCAAAAATGCTAATGATGACCGTAGCTAAAACGCAGGTAATTTTTTTGAGCATTGGCGAAAAGTATTTTTTGACTGGAACGGGCAAAAGTAAGAGTTATGCCCGATCAAAAGACGGCGGATTGACAGACGGCGTAAAATGTTCTTTATAAGGTCAGTTTTTAACATTATGCGGCATTACTCCGCATGCTCCAGCACCCTTTTATATTCCGCAGCAGTAAGTGGCATGACCGAAAGTCGCCCGATCCGGATCAGGGGCATGTCTTTTAATGATTTATCAGTTTTCATCAGCGAAAGCGGAACCGGCTTTTTGAGCTTTTTGAATGGCTTCAGATCCACGCAGGACCAGGTATCGCCTTCAGCAGTTGGATCGGCATAAGCTTCTTTGGAAACCTTCGCAATGCCGACAATTTCAAGCCCGATGTTGCTATGATAAAACAGCACTTCATCCCCTTTTTTCATCGCACGGAGATGGAGTCGGGCAGCGTAATTGCGCACGCCGGTCCATTGTGTTTCGCCATCCTTTTTAAATTGATCCCACGAATAAACGTCAGGTTCCGATTTTACCAGCCAATAGTTCATTTGCAAATATAAAGGAAAAGGTGGCGGGTGAAAGGTGACAAGTGAAAGGGTGACAAGTGACAAGTGACAGGTGACAGGTGACAGGTGGCAGGTGACAAGTGACAAGTGGCGCGTGGTAGTTGAGGGGAATAGCAGGAGTAAAATAGTAGAGATAAAAGTTTAGGAATTATTATTTCTCTGTACACTCACGTTTTTTTTTCACCCGTCACCTGCCACTTGTCACCTTTTCCTCCGTCGTATTATATTTCTTTTATATTTGTAAAGGTATCCCTGATTAAAAATATTTTATGAAGATTGAATCGACGAGGCACACACCGCTGGTAATTGTTGATGAAAAAAATGGCTCAGTAACCATTGCAGGAGTTTCAATTCCTGAAAATGCGTATGTGTTTTTCCGTCCTGTTGAAGATTACATTGAATCGCTCGATCCGGAAGTGATAAAATCCTTCTCGTTTACATTCCGGCTGGAATACATGAATACGCTTTCTTCCAAGGCATTTTTGGATTACATGCGTATCGTTAAAGATCTGAAGCAAATTCCGCTTACCGTTACCTGGGAATATTATTCCGACGATGAAGAAATGCGCGATCACGGCGAGACTTTTTCTGAGATCGTGGATATTCCGTTTAGTTATACTTCGGTTGATCCGACGAAAAGGGTTCCGGGCAGACGCCAGTAACCATGAAGAATTTTTTTCCTTATCAGCAGGTAACTTTCAATTCCAGTCTGAAAGAGAATGAAATTTCCCAAAAACTTTTGAAGTTCACTCAGCCTGACAAATTTCTTGTTAGGATTTGTCAGGCTGAGTGTTTTTGCTCAGCAAAAGTAAATGCGAAGCCAGTAAATAATTATTGAGCGAAAATGTATCGAAGCCCTCAGTGCAAAATCTTCCAGATCAATTCTTTCATCAACGCACCATCATCCGCACTTGCATTGTCAATTCCTTTTGAACGCAGATCATATTCGCGTAAATAGCCTGCGATCGCTTTGAGCTTTTGCATCGGATAATTTCTTGCTGCCGCAATATAATCTCCAACAAAAAACGGATGAACGCCTAATGCTTTTGCTGCTGACTCTTTCGATTTGTCTTCGAGACCGTGATAACGAAGCAACTTTACGAAAAAAGAATTCAGAGAAGAAATAGTCAGCACCAGCGGATGTTCTTTTGAATTCGCAGCGAAATAATTGATGATGCGATTTGCTTTCACAACATCTTTTTTCGTCAGCGCATCGTTCAACTCAAACGTATTAAAATCTTTGCTGATGCCGATGTTCATCTGAATATGATCAGGCGTAATCTCTGTTCCGGGAGGAAGATTGATCATCAGCTTATCCAATTCATTGCTGATCTTTCCTAAATCATTTCCGAGATATTCCGTCAGCAGCTGGGAAGATTTCGGACTTACTGTATATTTTTTATCTTTCAGGTAAGCCGAAATCCAGTCAGGGATTTTATTGTCATATAATTTCTTTGACTCAAAAAGAATTCCTTTTTTAGCAACGGTTTTCGGAAATGCTTTTCGTTTGTCGAGTGTTTTGTATTTGTAGCAGATGACAAGAATCGTAGAATCAAGCGGATTTGCAATGTAACTGTCGAGATCTTCGATGTTGCGAATGTTCTGCGCTTCTTTAACGATGATGACCATTTTGTCGGACATCATGGGGTAACGTTTCGCTTCACCTACAATTGTTCCGACATCGGTATCGCGACCGTATAAAACGGTTTGGTTGAATTCCTTTTCATTTTCATCCAGCACTTTTTTCTCAATGAAATCTGAAATCTGGTCAATAAAATACGGTTCTTCTCCCGAGAGAAAATAAACCGGCTTGTACACCTTCTTTTTGAGATCAGAAATTATATCGAGATAATCCACGTGGTAAAAGTATGTACGATGTGCGAATTAGGATGTACGATTTGAAAAGTTGTTGATTTCTTTCTTGGTCTGGCTTTTGTCTTTATACCGGAAAAAGAGCGGGGAATTTCTCACGCAGATTTCCGCAGATTTCCGCAGAGTTCGCGGATAGGGCGCGGATTTTTTTAATCTGCTTAATTCTTCTGTTGCGCCTGGACATTTCCACCACCACCGACTTTCACACCTCCGCCGCCGCCTCCAATATGTATACTTCCACCAAAGCGAAAGCTAAATATTCCTCTTTTCACCGGAACACTTTTTCCAGGGCGCGATTTTCTCTTCTTCATCTTTTTCGCACGACGGTGATAAGCTTCTTTTTCCGGTCCGCTGTGCAGCGATCTTCTGCCTTTGCGGATCTTTTTCGGCGTGTTGTATTTTCCGATCTCGGGATTTAAGCCTGAACAAACTTTATGCGGACCGCAGGAAACGAATGCAAATACAAGCAGGAAAACTAAACAGCGCTTTAAATAATACATCAGAAACGAAGATGTTTTACCGTTAATCCATTATTCAAAAGCTCATTTAAAGAATCGATGCCGATGCGAAGATGTTCGCTCACATAATCTTTCGTTACCAGCTTATCGCTTTCTTCTGTTTTTACACCTTCCGGAACCATCGGCTGATCGGAAACGAGAAGTAACGCGCCGGTTGAAATTTCATTATGGAAACCGACAGAAAAAATAGTTGCCGTTTCCATATCAATCGCCATTGCGCGTGTGCGTTTCAGGTATTCTTTGAAAGCCTCATCATGCTCCCACACGCGGCGGTTGGTGGTATAAACAGTTCCGGTCCAGTAATCTTTCTGATGATTACGGATCGTAGTTGAAATCGCTTTTTGTAAGCTGAAGGCAGGAAGGGCAGGAACTTCAGGCGGAAAATAATCGTTGCTCGTACCTTCACCGCGAATTGCTGCAATAGGGAGAATAAGATCGCCGATATTATTTTTCTTTTTCAGCCCGCCGCATTTCCCCAGGAATAAAACTCCTTTCGGATGAATTGCGCTGAGCAGATCCATCACCGTTGCCGCCGTCGCACTTCCCATTCCGAAATTGATGATCGATATTCCATTTGCATGCGCGCTCATCATGGGTTTATCTATTCCCATTACAGGAACATTATTCCATTCGGCAAACATGTTAATGTAATTGCTGAAATTGGTGAGCAAAATATATGCTCCCCAATCTTTAAGCGGAATACCTGTATAGCGCGGAAGCCAGTTGGCAACAATATCTTGTTTTGTTTTCATAGCTAATTCGATGGCGACAAAGATAGCTCCAAAAAGATGTACGATGTACGATTTTAAGGGTTAAGGCCGATTACCGGATTACCAATTACGGGATTACCGATTACCAATTACCACCAACCTTTTCTTACCACCAACCACCAACCTGCTTAAAATCGGTAATTTCGTAATCTGTAATTTGTAATCACGTAATCATGCTCCCTAAGCTTAACTTTCCTCATTACGATTTCCGTTTGCGTGAAAATAATTCGCGGCCGGAAATATTTGATGAGGTGCGAAAAGTGTGGGTGACTCTTACACCGGAAGAATGGGTACGGCAGCATGTGATGAAATGGATCATTGCAGAAAAAAATTATCCTGCTTCTTTGTTGGCGGTTGAAAAATCAATAAGTGTAAATGGCTTAACAAGACGTTGCGATATCGTTGCATTTAACCGTTCAGGAATTCCTGTTTTGATCATTGAATGTAAGGCGCATGATGTTGAAATTTCCCAGGCTGTGTTTGACCAGGCTGCGCGATATAATCTGACGCTAAATGTGAATTTATTTTTGCTGACGAATGGATTCAACCATTTCTGTTGTGTGGCGGATCATGAAAAGCAAACGTATAATTTTCTGAAAGAGCTTCCCCCATATTCACTTATATAAAGTTAATTCTGATTAATTCCTCCAGCCATTTAAAGGAAGAGATTCCCTTTTCCAGCCTTTTATTTCCAAAGATTTTTAACTACATTCGCTATACCTAATCCACCTGTTTTTACCAACCGATCTACCTAACCTGCATGAAAAGGATCTTTACAATTGCGCTTATCACGGCGTTTGCTGCGAATTTATCTGCGAGAGACGCTTCCGCTACAGGAAATTCCCGCTCATTACCTGTTCAGAAATATACGCCAACCACCCAATTACAGGCGGATGAGTATATGCAAAACACCCTCATTTTTAAAGTGCTTCCTGAATTCAGGTCGTTCTGTACCAATGAGCAAATTGCAATTCCATCGGTTGAGAATTTTTTCACCATGATCGGAATGGATAACATCAAGAAAATTTATCCGCGTCATAAAGCACCAACAAAACAATACAATGAATTCGGTCAGCCTTTAGTTGATCTTTCTTTGCTTTACGAAGTGCATTATTCCGGCGCTATTTCACTAGAAAGCGCAATCGGTAAATTGTATAACCAGGGTTATTTCGAATACGTAGAGCCGCATTACATTCCTAAAATTGATCTTAGCGTCAATGATCCGAAATCTGCGAATAACACAACGAATAATGGCCAATACCATCTTTACCTTACTAATTGCGCAGGCACCGGAACAAGTGGCTGGGACATCAGCACAGGTACAGCTACAACGCTTATTGCAATTGTAGATACCGGCACAGAATACACGCATACCGATTTAACCAACCAGGTTGCAATTAACGCCGGCGATCCTGTTGGTGGTGGTGACCAGGACGGCGATGGTTTTATTGACAATTACCGCGGCTGGGATGTTGCGATGAATGATAATGATGCAACATGGCAGGGAAATCCGCATGGTGTGCATGTTGCAGGTTGCTCTTCTGCACAATGTAATAATGCAATCGGACTTTGCGGAACAGGCTACAATTGCAAATTTGTTCCTGTTAAAATTGCTGATGCTTCCGGTGCGTTGACTGCATCTTATGAAGGAATTACCTATGCAGCTGATTTCGGTTGCAGCGTTATTAATTGCTCCTGGGGCGGTGGCGGCGGCGGTGCTTACGGTCAAAACATTATCGATTATGCTGTAAACAATTGTGATGCGATGGTTATTGCAGCTGCAGGAAATAACGGACTCGATGAAGCATTTTACCCGGCTGCTTTTGATCGCGTATTAAGCGTTGCAGCAACAATGAGCAATGATGGCAAAGCAAGCTTTTCGAATTATAACTATTCAGTTGACATTTGCGCTCCCGGTAACAATGTGAATGCAACATGGACTTCTTCCACTTACGCACAGAACAGCGGAACATCAATGGCCGCACCGGTTTGTGCAGGAATTGCAGGAATTGTTCGCAGCTTTTTCCCTTCTTACAACGCATTACAGGTGGGCGAACGTTTGAAACGTACTTCTGATAATGTTTACGTTGCAAATCCAAGCCCTACATATACAGATAAGCTCGGAGCAGGTCGTGTAAATCTTTACCGCGCACTCACAGATCCGAACGGACCATCGATTGTATATTCAAATGCAAATTTTGATGATTGGAATGATCTCACTTTTGTTGCGAATGATACTGTGCGTATGGCAGGAGATTTCACTAACTATCTTGGTGCAGCGGTAAATCTGAATGCAACATTAACTGTTGTTTCAGGCGGAACTTTTGTTTCTATTCTTGACGGAACAACAACTGTCGGCGCATTAGGAACGCTTATTACTGCAAATCATAATCCCGATCCGTTTGAAATAAAAATTCTGCCAACAGCCCCGATCAATCAGCCGATCGTTTTCAAATTGAACATGGTTGACGGAACGTATTCGGCAAATCAATATTTCACTTTGATCGTGAATGTGGATTACATCAATATTACTATCAATGATGTTTGGACAACGATCACCAGCAAAGGAGTGCTCGGTTACAATCAGCCAGCACAAACACAGGGATTAGGATTTGATTATTTGCAGGCCGGTTCATTGATGTATGAAGCGAGCTTAATGATCGGTTCAACTTCTGCGAATACGAATGACATGGTTCGTAACGGAACACCTGGAAATACAGATGCGGATTTTGCATCGCTTTACACTGTTCGCCCTGTCAATCCGTTGCAGTTTTCTGATTTTGATGTTGACGGAAAATTCCGTGATAACGTTTCGACAACGCCTTTGCCTGTAACAGTTCATCACCAGGCTTACGCATGGAGCACTGCACCGCACAGGAAATATGTGATCGTAAAATATGTGATCCTGAATACAGGCTCAACATCACTTACAAATCTGTATGCAGGAATTTTCTCCGATTGGGATATTGATGCAACAAGCTTCGGTTCAAATCGTACAGGTTTTGATGCGATCAATAAAATGGGTTACACTTATTTTACCGGCGCAGGTGGAAAATATTGCGGAATTAAATTGCTTACCAATTCAGCTCCTGTAAATCATTATGCGATTGATAACGTAAGTGGTGGTGCAGGTGGAATTGATATTTATGATGGCTACAGCCAGGCAGAAAAATATACTTCCATGAGCACAAGCAGAAGCATTGCCGGTGCAACAGGAAATGGTGCTGACGTTTGTGATGTTGTTTCAAGCGGACCATTTACTGTTCCTGCCAATGATTCTATCACAGTTGCATTTGCATTGATCGCAGGAGATGACCTTACGGATCTGCAGGCAAGCGCGGTTGATGCGCA
>JBKJMR010000513.1:0-9053 GCA_046596275.1 Bacteroidia bacterium
CACCACAGAATATACCATGAACACAAGGCTGGGTTATATTTCCCTTAACCAGGCGTTGAATTATGATGAAGTGCTCGCTGTTGCTTACCAGTATACTTTGAATGGAATAACTTACCAGGTTGGTGAATTTTCCAATGGCGGTATTTCAGGACAGGATGCCCTTATTGTAAAATTGTTGAAGAGCACGAATAACGTTCCGATCATTTCCGATAATACCGGCAGAAAGCCATTCAGACTTTGGGATTTGATGATGAAGAACGTTTATTCTGTCGGAGCTTACCAGGTAAATCCGGCAAATTTCCAGCTCGGCGTTTGGTACAACAATCCTTCAACCGGAACAGATATTCAATTTATTCCTGAAGGACCAATCAACGGAAAACCATTATTACAAGTAATGAACCTGGATAAGCTGAATCAACAACAACAGCCGAACCCGGATGGACAATTCGATTTTATAGATGGTGTTACAATCAATTCCTCTAATGGGCGTGTCATCTTTCCTGTTGTAAATCCGTTCGGTGAACATTTGTTTCGTGCATTGAATGGGGATGGTACGCTGTATGTAAAATACGGTTATCCGCAGTTGTATGATTCTACCAAAACAGTTGCACAAACAGTATTTGCAAATAAGAACCGTTTCAAATTAAAAGGGACTTATCAATCTTCTTCCAATTCGGATATTTCACTGAATGCCGTAAATATTCCTGCGGGATCAGTTGTTGTAACTGCCGGCGGTTCTCCATTGCAGGAGAATGTGGATTACACCGTCGATTATACTTTAGGCCGTGTAAAGATCATCAACGAAAGTATTTTGAATTCCGGTGTGCCTATTAAAATTTCATTGGAGAGCAATTCACTTTTTAATATTCAATCGAAAACACTTTGGGGAACACACTTCGATTACCGCTTCAATAAAAATTTCAACGTGGGTGCAACGATCATGAATTTGACCGAACGCCCGGTAACACAAAAAATTAACGTCGGTGAAGAGCCGATGAGCAATACGATTTTAGGATTCGACATTAATTATTCTACCGAAGCGCCATTCCTCACACGTATGGTAGATCATATTCCATTCATTGATACAAAAGTTGCTTCTTCGATTTCCTACGCCGGTGAATTCGCTTACTTACGCCCGGGCCATAACAAAGCCATTGGTAAAAACGGAAATGCATACATCGATGATTTCGAAGGAACACAATCTGCTATTGATATTCGCTCACCACAAGGCTGGTCGCTTGCTTCTGTTCCACAAGGACAGCCAATACGTTTTCCTGAAGCGGATGATGATAGTATTGACTCAGGAAAAAATCGCGCGAAGATTGCATGGTATGTAATTGATCCGTTGTTCCTGCGTACTGATAATAATCTTAAGCCTTCTTATATTGATGTAGCAGATCAGTCGAATCACTTTACACGTGAAGTGCTCGAGACAGAAGTGTTTCCGAACAAACAGCCACCTAACGGACAACCGTTGAACGTATCAATGTTTGATCTTGCGTATTATCCAGCCGAGCGCGGACCATACAACTTTGATGTGAACCCGATTGCGGGAACAACAGCAGGATTGGATATCAATGGTAATTTGAATAATCCTGCTTCACGCTGGGGTGGTATTATGCGTCGTGTGGAGACGAATGATTTTGAAGCAGCGAACATCGAATACATTCAGTTCTGGATGATGGATCCTTACAACGAGGATAATCCCGCAGCAACACAAAATACAACCGGCGAGCTTGTTTTTAATCTCGGAAACATTTCTGAAGATGTATTAAAAGATTCGCGTAACAGTTTTGAAAATGGTTTGCCACCGGATGGTGATACTATTGGAACAGACAATACGCCATGGGGACGCGTTCCTGTTTTGCAATCTATCGTTAACGCATTTGATAATGATCCTGCAAAACGTCAGAACCAGGATGTTGGTTTGGATGGATTGGGTGATGCGGCAGAGACGGTTTATTTTGCAAATTATCTTGCGCAGGTTGCTGCATTGCATACCACTTCTTCCGGCGCGTATGCACAGGCACAAAGAGATCCATCGGCAGATAATTATCATTATTACCGCGGAGCTGATTTTGATTTGGCGCAGACATCCATTCTTGAATGTTACAAACGATTCAATGGTGTGGATGGAAATTCTCCGACACAAGGTCAGCCGAATGATGAAGGTTTTTCGGAAAGCTATTCAACACAGGCAACAACACTTCCGAACCAGGAAGATATCAACCGCGATAATACGCTTGCTGAAAATGAAAGCTATTATGAATACCGCGTGAAGCTTACTCCGAATGACATCAATGATCAGAACAACGGAAACAATTACATTACCGATGTTTATACCACAACAAAAAGAACATTAGACGGTCGTGACCGCGAAATCACCTGGTACCAATTCAGAATTCCTGTTCGTTCTTACACAGCGAAAGTCGGTAACATCGAAAATTTCAACTCGATCCGTTTCATTCGTGTTTATTTCAAAGGAGTTGACAAGCCTGTTGTTTGTCGTTTTGCAAAGCTTGAATTTATCCGCAGCGACTGGAGAAAATATAATTACTCGTTGTTATCTCCGGGTGAATATATTTCAAATGATCAGAGCAATACAGAATTTGATCTTGCTGCTGTTAACATTGAGGAGAACGGAAATAAATCTCCTGTAAATTACATTTTACCTCCCGGCATCAACCGTGAGCAGAATGTACAGAGCGCTACAATCGTTCGTTTAAATGAGCAATCGTTGTCAATGAAAGTTTGCAATCTTGAAGACGGAGATTCACGCGCCGCATACAAAACAGCAGCGAACCTGGATGTGCGTTCTTACAAAAAGATCCGCATGTACATCCACGCAGAGAACAAAGCGGGAAGCACAACAACTTTAAATAATAATGATCTGACTGCATTCATCCGCATGGGATCTGACCAGACAGATAATTATTACGAATACAGCATTCCGTTAAAAGTTACTGCTCCCGGTGTATATGGTGCGAATGATGAGAATGATCGTTTAAAAGTTTGGCCGGAAGAAAATAACCTTGAGCTTGAATTCGAATTGCTGCAATTTGTAAAACAAGAACGAAACATCCAGGTTGCAAACGGAACAGCTTCGGTCACGCAGGAATTTACAATGGAAGATCCGAATCGTCCCGGTCGTTTTGTGACGGTGAAAGGAAATCCGAATTTGTCGATGCTCAAAGTGTTTATGCTTGGCGTTCGCAACCCGAAAAAGACAGGACCCTCTTCTCCTGATGATGGATTGCCGAAATGTGCGGAGATCTGGTTTAATGAATTACGTCTCACCGATTTTGATGAACGTGGAGGCTGGGCTGCAACATCGCGTGTGAATTTAAAGCTTGCTGATTTTGCAGTTGTGAATCTATCCGGTAACGTTATGACACCGGGATTCGGAAGCATTGAGAAAAAAGTAAGCGAACGTTCGCGTCAGAATCTGAAGAACTATGATGTTTCAGCTCAGATTGAAATGGGTAAATTCTTCAATGAAAAATCAGGTATTCGTGTTCCGTTGTTCGTTGGATTCGGTGAAACATTTATCACACCACAATTCAATCCGCTTGATCCTGATATTCTGCTCAAGCCTGTTTTAGGAAATGAAAATCTTTCAAAAGATGCTCGTGATTCTATCCGCAGCGCTACGATCGATTATACACGTCGCAAGAGCTTCAACCTTACGAACGTGCATAAGGAACGTGCGAAAGGCAAAACAAAAACGTATCCGTGGGACGTAGAAAATTTAACCGCGAGCTTTGCATTCACAGAAATTTATCGTCACAATGTAAATATTGAATACAGCTCATTGCGTAATTATCGCGGAGGACTAAGCTATTCTTATTCACCGCAGATCAAGCCGCTCAAACCATTTGAAAAAGCACCATGGGCAAAATCGAAATGGCTGACGCTTGTACGCGAATTAAATTTCATGCCGGTGCCAACGCAATTTGGTTTCAGCACAGATCTCAATCGCACATACAGTGAAATAAAAAACAGGAATATTACAGGTTTCTCGGATGTATTTACGCCAACGTTTTTCAACAAAACATTTGTGTGGACACGCAGCTATGATCTGCGCTGGGATATTACTAAAAACCTGAAGTTTGATTTTTCTGCTGATAATCTCGCAAACATTATCGAGCCGGAAGGAAAGATCGATACGAAAGAAGAGAAGGCTGCTATCCGCGACAGCATTGCAAGCTTCGGCACGACGATGAATTATCATCACACTTCGAATATTACTTACAATGTGCCGCTGAATAAAATTCCGGTATTCGACTGGATCAGCCCGACAGTTCGTTATTCATCCGGTTTCAACTGGCAGCGCGCACCTTTAGCCGCAGATTCGATCGGTGCAACAATTGGAAATAATTCGAAGATCGATTACACGGTGCAGCTCAACATGACCACCATGTACAATCATTCGAAATATTTGAAAAAAGTAAATGCGAAAAAACCGGGACAACAACCGGCAGCAAAAGGTCCGAATCCAAAAGATAAAAAACCAATGAATGCCAAGGATTCGTTAAGACAGAAAGAGATCCAGGATTCACTTAATAAAGCGAATAATCAATACGTGATCGTCGAATATCTTGCACGTTTGATGATGAGCTTGCGAACCGTTTCTGTTACCTATTCGGTTAATTCTACAATGGGATTGCCCGGATATAACCGCAACACACAGATCCTCGGCTTCGATAAAAACTTCGATGGTCCAGGAATTGGATTCCTGTTCGGCCAGCAAAAAGGTTTTGGTCCGGATAAAATTTCGTATCCTGAATATGCAATACGAAAGGGATATCTCGTGCGGGAAGAATCACTCTTTACACCATTCATGCAAGGCTCCACGAAAAACTTTACTGCACGCGCAACCTTAGAACCATTCCCGGATGTACGAATTGATTTAACTGTAAACAGAACTTTCACCCTGAACAATTCGCAGTTTATACGCTTTAATAATGCAACAGGAAATTTCGACGATTCAATTTCGCTGACACAAAACGGAAGTTTCAGCATGTCGATCATTGCATGGAAAACTTCATTTATCCGCGACGGAAAAACAGATCACGTTTCAAAAACATTCGAACAGTTCCTGAATAACCGTGCTGTGATTTCAAGTCGTCTTGGTCTTGCAAATCCAGGTTCTGCAGGACAAGATCCGACAGGTTTCTATGATGGCTACAGCGAAGTGCAGCAGGATGTAATTATCCCGGCCTTCATTGCAGCTTACACAGGAAAAAATGCAGCGAATACATCGTTGAATCTTTTCCCATCGGTCCCAATGCCGAACTGGCAAGTGTCGTATGATGGTTTGACAAAATACGGTCCTGTTAAAAAGCGTTTCAAAACAGTTACGCTTAATCATACGTATCGTTCCACTTATTCCCTGAGCGGTTTCCAAACCAATCTTGACTGGGCAGATAATGATCGTGATGGTTTCCCTGATAACGTTCGTACGATCAGCGGCGATTTCCAGTCGCAATACCAGATCGGAACAGTACAGGTTTCCGAACAGCTTCAGCCGTTGGTAGGTGTGAATATGATTTGGAATAACAGTCTTTCAACAAAAGTGGAATTCAAAAAAGACCGCACATTAAGCTTGAGTCTTGCGAATACACAGCTGACAGAAGTGAGTGGAAAAGAAGTTGTAGTCGGAGCAGGTTATCGCATTCCGAAACTTCCTTTAAAATTCATGAAGAAAATAATGCGTGGTAAAATTCCTAACAGTGATTTGAATATTCACTTAGACGTTTCTTACCGTAATAACCAAACAGTGATTCGTAAAAGCGTAGAAAATCTGAATGTACTTACAGCAGGTCAGAATATTTTCTCCTTCAAATCGTCTGTCGATTACCAGCTTACTTCACAGCTCCAGATTCGCTTCTTCTGCGATCGTATTATGACCAACCCATTGATCTCGTCGGCATTCAAAACCGCGAATACGAATGCCGGCTTGAGTCTGCGCTTTATGCTCCAGTAGGCAGTTGTCTGTTCTTAACCCTCAAAGGGTTTCAAACCCTTTGAGGGTTAAGAACAGACAACTTTTTTTCCCTCCGCATTTCAAAAAAGTTAACTTTGTTCCTCATAAAAACGAACAAAATCGATATGAATTTTCCTGACAATCTAAAGTACACGAAGGATCACGAATGGGTTAGCGTGAACGGCAGCACCGCTACAATCGGTATTACTGAATTCGCCCAGGGTGAGTTGGGTGATATTGTTTATGTTGAAATTGAAACGATCAACGAAGAGCTGGGGAAAGAAGATGTGTTCGGAACTATTGAAGCTGTAAAAACTGTTTCTGATTTGTTCATGCCACTTACAGGTATTGTATTGGAAAAGAATCCTAATATTGATGGAAATCCTGAAGTGGTGAATAAAGATCCGTACGGTGACGGTTGGTTGATCAAAGTTTCTATTCTCAATCCATCTGAATTGGATGCATTACTTGACGCAACAGCTTATAAGTCGCTGATCGGTCAATAATATTTTTCAATGGACAGGAAGCCTAATCTTCTCACAATCGGTTGGGCGTTGTTCATTATGATTTTATGCGGAATTCCCGGAAGGGATATTCCGCATTTTTCGTTTTTAGAAATCCTGAGCTTTGATAAGTGGGTGCATGCCGGCGTATTTTTTATACTTACGATTTTAGCAGTTCGCGGATTCCGTATGCAGAAACGTTTTCATGCATTGAAAACGCATGCAATTGTGATTGCGTTGCTGCTTTGTATTTCTTACGGTGGAATTTTGGAAATATTGCAAGGCACACTTTTCGCAGAACGAAGTGCAGATATTTATGATTTCATTGCAAACAGCTTTGGATGTATTTTAGCGGTGTTGCTTTATCCTAAATTTTCAAAGTGGTTTCGCTCATTTAATTTTCCCTTGCATGGCTGATCAGCAAAATATTACCTGGCAATGTAAATCATTTCACGATTTGCGTCCTGCCGAATTACACCGGCTGCTTGCATTGCGTTGCGCCGTTTTTATCATCGAACAAAACTGTCCGTACCTCGACCCGGATTATAAAGATGAATATGCATTGCATGTGATGGGATGGAAAGGTGATGAGCTTGTTGCAGTTTCACGGATTCTTCCTGCGGGAGTTTCTTACGATGAAGTTTCCATTGGAAGAGTTGCAACTTCCGAAAGTGTGCGGGGAACAGGAGCAGGAAAAACGCTGATGACAAAAACGATGGAATATATTGTGACAACGTTTGGAAATGTTCCTGTGCGGATTTCTGCGCAATCTTATTTGCAGAAATATTATGAAGGATACGGATTTAAGCGGACGGAGAAGGAGGAATATTTAGAGGATGATATTCCGCATTTGGAGATGTTGTATGTGCGGTGATCAGACATTACTTCTTTTTCGAAGAACATCTAATGTTTTTGTAACCGGAAAGGTCTTTTCCTTTTTTCTTTCTTTCATCATAGCAAGTAGTCCCGCATCTTCTTTTTGCTTTTCAGATAAAATGCGTGCTTTAAAGTGTAGTTTTTTAGCAAGTTCTATTAGCAGCCTCGCGGAAGAATCATTATCTACGTTTATAACAAGAGTTTTCATGAGCAGGTATTTTTCAAAAATACGAATCCTTAACCGGAATAGAATTCTAACAGAGAACCTCCCACACAAAAATCTCCCCACCACAATCCTTATCCTCCCCAATAATTTTCATCCCGCATTTTTCCAGCACACGCAGCGAAGCAACATTTTCTTTTCTTGCATGTGCAACAATGCGTTCCAGCTTTAAATTCGAAAAGCCATATTCGACACAGGCTTTTGCACCTTCGCTTGCGTAACCATTTCCCCAATATTTTTTGTAAAAACGATAACCAACATCCGTCATGCCATTATCAACTTGAAATTTCAATCCGCACCAGCCAATGATTTCTCCTGTCGATTTTAATTCTGTGATCCATCTTCCATAACCGAACTTGCGATAGACATCAAGATATGTGGTAAGAAAATCGCGTGTTGCTTCAACGGATTCAAATGGTCCATCACCGGTGTATTGCACAACTTCCGGATCTGAATTTAAATTGAACATGGCTTCTGCATCATCAGGATGCATTTCGCGGAATCGCAATCGTTCTGTTTCTAATAAATAATTCATGACGTATTAATCAGCGATCCTGAAGAATAAGCCGATACCGAAATTATTTCCCGGACCGTCCAGCTTGAAATCAAATTTGTTTCCGTTGTTGTCGGTTACAACTCCTTTATTGTAATTATAGGAAGAATACTTATACCAGAAATTCATTCCAAGGTGGCCATCGGTTTTGAAAAGCAAGCGCAAGGTAAGTCCCGCGTTAAAAACAGAACCATTCGCAACCGCTTTTCCTCCAGAGGGAGAATTAATGTTCCAGGCAAAACGCGAATAACCATAGCCTATTGTTGCGAAAAGATCGAGCTTGTTCAATTTAAAAGGAGCATGAATGTTTATCGAAGGAACCAAATCAAACCCTTTTACCGATTCCTGCTGCGTGCTATCATCGGTGAGATAACTTGCAAAATTTCCATCGAGTGAAATACCAAGAAAGCTTAAGACGCCGTATTCAAAACCAAATGGCACTTCGATCGCAGCGCTTGTATCTCTTTCTCCGACAATATTATTTGTCACATCTGTAAAGCGGTAATGCTGGATTCCAAGCCCGAAACCTGCATTGATAAATTTTGTGCCCTTATCAAAACATTGTGCAGAAGAAATTGTTGCAAGCGAAATAAAGAAGCTGATGAAAAGGAGAGATTTTTTCATGGGTTTGGGTTTTGTTGTATAATTACACAATCATTCCGGCACCGACAGTTTCATTCGTTCCTTCGTCAATCAGGATCACGGAACCTGTAAAACGATTGCTCCTGTATTTATCAAAGAAAAGCGGAACAGTAGTGCGGATCTTAATTCTGCCAATATCATTCATGCGGATCTCTTTATCATCTTCCATGCGATGAAGCGTATTGATGTCCATTTTGTAAGCAATTTCTTTCACGACACAACGCGCATCACGTGATGTGTGCTTGATCATATATTTTCCATTCAGCTGCA
>JBKJMR010000541.1:0-3262 GCA_046596275.1 Bacteroidia bacterium
CGGTGAAAAATTTTTCGGGCACGACGGCAAGCGCGCGTATCGTACAGGAGATTTAGGATATTACAAGGGCGGAATGGTTTTTTTCGAAGGGCGTATGGATGACCAGGTGAAATACAATGGTTATCGCATCGAGCTGGATGAAATAAATTCTTCACTGCATCGTATTCCAGGGATCACCGAAGCAGTGACCATTGCGCTTAAAGCGGGGATTACCGTAAAGAAGCTGGTGGCATTTATTAAGGTTGAAAAAGTAGAAGGTGATCTTGCGCAATATAAAGCTGAGGTAAAAAGAAAACTGCTTATTTCAATCCCCGAATATATGATTCCTTCGGAGCTTTGTATTATAGAAGAATTTCCTGTCAATGTGAATCATAAAATTGATAAGAAGGAATTGGTGGTTTATTATTCTAAGGGGTTTTGGAAGTAAGGAGGAACATAAAGCGTCAGAGTTAGCTCTTTTTTCTTTCTTTAAGAACATGTATCCCAAGCGAAATCGAAACAAAAAGCATGACCACTACATTCAGCACCCAAAATGCATTCCTAAATGGCAGACGAAAAAGCGAAGCACTTATTGCAATGAAGTGAATTATCGGGTATAAGAGAATAATTACTCCAATAATTTTAGCTTGCGAATATTTTATTGCATTAATAAAAAGACATACCAGGATAATCAGAAACGAAATAAGAATGGCCATTCTTCCAAAAGGCCAGTGCTGGACAGTGAATAGCGCTCCAATAAATGCTAACGATAAAGCAACTGTATTAATTATGCGTAATGTCTTCTTTGAATTTGCTGTTTCGTATAGAATGATAAATGCAATTAATAAAAGCTGGAAATATTCAGTATGGATTCTTATGAAACCTCTGCTGAAAGTAAAGAAAAACAAAAAATCATAAAGAGAAATGCAACCCATTATGATCATTAAAATGACATGGTAATATTTCCTGCTCAATTGTTGCAATAACATGTCGCGTAAATTACAATTTAAACAGGATCGCTCCATTCAAAAAAAATCCCCCAAAACATTTCTGCCCCGGAGGATTCAAAACTAAGCGCGCGGCCCTTCCCCACCGGGGACCGAGGGGCTGCGCGGCCCATCTATGCCAGTTTCGGCGGCTCTATTTTTCCTTTATCAGATAAAATTTCAGGAACAATTACTTCACCGTTTTTTTTCTTTTCCGGATCCATCATCTCCATCAATTTTAATCCGAGCAAACCATCCATCGCACTTCCTCCGTTTCCATTTCCACCGATCAGCACATCAGGAATTAACTTCACTTTGCCTTTTGAAAGCTCTTCCGTGATCTTGTAACGTGTGAAATTTTCTCCGCCCAATGCTTTCACCGCAAGCTCGTACGATTCAGCAGTTGATTTACCAATGGCAAGAATTTTTCCTGCTTCCGCACCACCGGTAAGCGTGATCTGTTCGGCTTGGGCGGATGCTTTTAATTTAATCGCTTCCGATTCTGCCTGCGCACGTGCTCGTGTTGCTTCTGCTTCTGCAAACGCACGCAGCTTAATTACTTCTGCTTCTGCACCAATCGCCAGCTTCACACCTGCCGCATCACCTTCCGCTTTTTTCACTGTCGCATTAGCAGTACGTTCTGCAATCTCAACACTCTGCTGCGCTTTTACAATTTCCTTTTGCATATCGGCAATGGCAGTTTCTTTCTCCATTCCCTGACGCGTTTCCTGCGCACGCTTCTGTGTATCGTAAGTTACTTTTTGCTCTTCCGCAATTTTACGATCTGTCAATGTTTTCATCAATGATTCAGGCGGAACAATATCTCCGATCAACGTATCAACAGCATTCACGTTATATTCATCAAGCACTTTACGAATATGTTCTTTCGCAGATTCCTGCCGCTCTTTACGTGTGCTTAAGAATGCAATCACATCGCTGTCCTGCGCAGAGTTGCGGAAATAGTTTCCAATAGTTGGCTCCAACACTTGCGATACAAGATTCACCATGTTACCAAAACGCGCAATGACCTTCGGCGCTTCTGTTGTCGGAACGTGAATGATTTGTGCAACGTCAAGATTAAAAGGGAAACCATCTTTGGAACGCACGGTGATCGTAGAAAGATTTTTATCGAGATTATGCGCTTCACTTCTTGCGCTTGCCCAATTCAATACAAGATTTGTAGTCGGAACGGGTTCCACCTTCATAATGTATTTGTTGATCGGGTATTTTCCCGGACCAAGCGGCTGTAGCCATACACCTTTAAATCCTTTCTCAACAATATTTCCGTGTTTGAAATCTGCACCTGTCAAATCATTTCCTTCAAGACCGATGTAAGATATTACAACTCCTACATAACCGATCGGAATTTCCAGCATCGGAATTTCTTCCATCTGGATCGCCCATGGATTTAAATTGTAAGATCCTGCTAAAATTACCTGCGGTTGCAATCCACGGTTTCCACCTGCTTTGATGAACTTATCAAAATCCTGGAAGTTGTTGTGCCCATCAATTAATTTACCCGCAATTTGTCCGGCTTCAATCGGTTGTCCGTCAAGTGTCGTAACAATTCCAACCATACTTTCCTGTATGCGCACCATGTCAGTAACAGAGATCTGGAACAACATGGTATTGATACGATACGAACCGGAAGTGATGTAAGAAGTTTGTCGTCCGCGCTGGCCGCCGTTAATTAAAAATGCGCCCGCATCCTGGAAATTATCTGACTCTACTTTTTGTCCGAGAATATTTCCTGTAGGAATTTCACTACCATCTTTCGCCATCACCAAACCGATTTTTCCTTCAGGGATAATGGTGAATTGCTGCATGGTGATTTCGAATTGCCACACCCACATCCAGAAATACAATCCCGGTGCAAGTGTTTTTGCCTGGAAACCCGCTTCGCCTTTTGTAGCGATGATGCGGCCATCAGGAAGCTCACGGTTCGCGCCGAAGAGCACAAACTTTTTCGTGACAAGCCCGATCCTGTCTTCGGGAACAATGACCATTCCGAATAAGAAGCGGAGAATAAATTTGTAAAGTAAAAGGCAGATTACGACTACGCCGATCCACCAATAGTGTTGAACGATTTCTGACATGTTGTTTAAGAAAAATTAAATGAGGGAAGAAATGAATTGGGGTTTTTGTCGCGCTTGCTGAAGCCTGGGCGGGGCAATGAAGGTAGGGGAAATGCTACATTGGGGTATAATCTAAATGCGGATCAAAGGTATACAGTCTTACAATCGAGGGCGTGAAAAGTGGGGAATAAATCGCATGAAAATGATAAATAAACAGGAGAA
>JBKJMR010000656.1:0-5500 GCA_046596275.1 Bacteroidia bacterium
GAAATCATGGAAAGAATTAAAAATGGAAGCAAGGAAGATGCAAAGCAGCTAAGAAAGCATAAAGCGGATGTGTTTCGTTTAACAGTCATGCTCACGCCAGAATCGGAATTTGAATTGCCGGAAAGCATACAAGCACATATCAATCAGTTCGCAGAATTGTTGGCAGCTGATTTGCCGGACAAAGCCATTTTCAAGGAGATGGGTCTAAATAACATCGATCCAAACAACGTATTTGTGCAATTCAAAAAATCATTTAAAGTGGGTGTAAATGAAAAATAATAACGGTGATAAAATTGTATCCTATTTTAAGCATTTCATTCAACAACTTTGTTATCTTTTCCTAATCTTCTCCTGCCTTACATTCCCCTCCTGCAACAAAATCAAAAACAAAACCAAAGAACTCGCCGACAAAACCGAACAAAAAGCAAAAGACAAATCAGGAGACCTTACGGACAAAGTAATCCCACACTTTGACGCATATCACCCAGACACAAAATTCAACAAAGAGCGATTCAAAGAATTCATTAAAGTTGAGCTCACACGCGATATCAAAAACATTTACTGCTTCGACGACCCAATTGGTATTGACGCAGACTTCCAATTTTCCTTCAATTGCGATAGTTCTACAGCAAGAAGGATAATTGAAAAACATGAATTAACTTTAGATAAAGAAACAACTGATTACGCATTCGGACTTCAAAACGATTTTCCCTGGTGGGACAAGAAAAAAATTAAGAAATTAGATCTTTACAGCAAGAAAAGTGAACGTAATTTTTGCCAATACTTCTGGTACGACACTAAAGAAAAAAAAGCTTATTATTTTGACTTTGACTATTAATATAAACCATTTTAAAAATCATTAACTATGAAAGCCACCTCACACATCTATCCCGGTTCCCACTCTCTCGGAGTCTACATCACCCTTAAAGATTGCAAAAAAGCAATCGAATGGTACAAAAAAGCATTCAACGCCACAGAACGCGGAATCCTCTCCATGCCTGACGGAAAAGTTGGCCACGCGGAAATCGAAATTGAAGGTTCGCTCCTGATGATGGCAGATGAAAACCTCGAATGGGGAAATAAAAGCCCAGAAACAATTGGCGGCAACCCGATGGGTTTTGCGTTGTATGTGAAAGATGTAGACGCTGCATTTAAAAAAGCAATCGATGCAGGCGGTACAGAAGTGATGCCGCTTAAAGATGAATTTTACGGCGATCGCATCGGACAAGTGATGGATCCGTTTGGTTATAAATGGAGCCTCACCACACACAAAGAAGATGTGAGCTTCGAAGAAATGCAAAAACGTTTCGACAAAATGTTTGAAGAACAGAAATAGAAAAAGATGTACGAATTACGATTTACGATGTACGATTTTCCTTATAGATAAATCCATATTTGTATTTCGTAATTCGTTCTTTTTAAAAGTAGTTCTGAATTTAACCATGACCAACTAATTTTGTAATAGCTACGAAACACAATTGAAGAATTAAAAATGTAAAACTTTTAACTATGGAAACAATTTCATTCTCCACAATCATCAATGCCGACAAAGAAAAAGTATGGAACACCATGCTCGGCAAAGAAACATATACACAATGGACAAAAGCATTTCACGAAGGATCTTATTATGAAGGAAGCTGGGAGAAAGGAAGCGAGATACGGTTTATTGGTCCTGCCGAAGATGGTAAACCAAGCGGAATGTACAGCAGGATAAAAGAAAATATTCCGCATGAATTTATTTCCATCGAACATCTTGGTATGATTAAAGACGGACAAATCGACACCACAAGCGAAGAAGTAAAAAAATGGGCGCCGTCGTTTGAGAATTATACGTTCACAGAAAAAGACGGAAAGACCGAAGTGAAAGTTGAAATGCAAACACCGGCAGAACACAAAGAGATGTTTGGTAAAATGTGGCCCAAAGCGTTGAAGGAGTTGAAGGAGTTATGTGAAAAATAGTTTCGGGTTTCGGGTTTTTAGTTTCGAGTTGGGAAAGTTCAAGGATAATATTGAATTCTTGAATCTTTGAATTCTTGAATCTTTGAATTTTGAATGTTGAATTTTGAATCTTAAATGTTGATCCCGATAGCTATCGGGAGAATTTTGAATTTCGAATTATCAAATCTTCGAATTTTTTAAATCCCTATATTTGCCATTCACAAAAAAAAATCCCTCATGCTTAAACGTTTACTTGTATCCATTTCACTTCTTGCCTTTTCACCTGCTTTCGCTCAATTCGAAGGTAATGCGCTTGACTTTGATGGCACCAACGACATGGTGGTTTCAAACACTGTGCCTGCACTGTTCAGCAATCTTGCAACAAACAGCTTTACATTCGAAGCATGGGTGAATCCGCGTGGAAATGCTTTTACGCGCATTTTCTTTGCGCAGCCATCTACTACCAATTTTGCGACCGTATCAACCAGCACTGGCAATGTCATTTATTTTTATGTGATTGCTAACGGTACAACATACAGTATTGCAACAACTGCAGGAATTCCGCAAAACCAATGGACGCATGTTGCTGCGCGCTGGAATGCAAGCACGCTTACACCTCAGGTGCTTTTTAATGGAGTGCTGCAGGCGGCAATCAATGGAGGCACATCGAGCACAGGCACAAGCGGACTCATGACATTAGGTACGCGTCCGGGCGGAGCGCAATATTTTAACGGTGCGTTGGATGAAGCACGCATATGGAGCGAACATCGCACCGATTGCCAGATACAGGCAAATAGGAATACCAGCATCACAGGTGTGCAAACAAATCTTGTAGTTAATTATGTTTTTAACCAGGGAATTGCAGCTGGTAATAATACCGGGACCACTACACTGAATGATATTTCCGGCAACGGATTTAATGGTACGCTCACGAATTTTACACTTACTTCGACAACTTCCAACTGGATAACTTCCGGTGCAACAGTTACGCAATCCGGAAACCCGTTCAACAACTTCACACGCGCACAAAACATGAACGTTTGTTCTGGAGGCGATCTCACATTTCCGGATGGATCAACACAAACAAATATCACAACACCATTCGTTCAAAACAGTACTGTTACCGGACCGGTTTGTGATACTGTTGTCAGCACTACAGTAAGTGTAAATGCTCCGATCAGCAGAAATGACACAGCTGCTATTTGCAGTGGCGGCAGCTTTACATTTGCAGATGGAAGCTCACAATCAAATATTACTTCAGTGGTGGATTACACCAGCACTTTACAAACCGCAGGAGGCTGCGATAGTCTTGTGATGGAGCACGTAGCTATTTTGCAGCCAACTTCTTCAAGCGAAACAGTTGCAGTTTGTCCTGGTGGAAGCCACACCTTTCCTGATGGATCAACGCTAAACAATATTACTTCGCAGGTAACTTACATGAGCATGATTCAGAATGTTGCAGGTTGCGACAGCATGGTAACCACAACTGTAAATGTAAATCCGGCTTACGCACTAAGCGATTCATACAGCGTTTGTACCGGAAGCAGCTTTACTTTTGCTGATGGTTCAACACAAAATAATATTACATCGCAAGTAATTTACACAAGTTCGCTTTCTACAATTAACGGTTGCGACAGCGCAATCACAACAACCGTAAATGTGAATCCGAATTATGTACAAAGCGATGCATACAGCGTTTGTACCGGAAGCAGCTTTACTTTTGCTGATGGTTCCACACTAAATAATATTACATCGCAAGTTGTATACACAAGCACGCTTTCCACAATTAACGGTTGCGACAGCGCAATTACAACAACTGTAAATGTGAATCCGACTTATGCGTTGAACAATTCATTTACTGTTTGTGCAGGCAGCAGCTTTACATTTGCCGACGGTTCAACACAAAATAATATTACATCACAAGTTGTATACACAAGCACGCTATCCACGATTAACGGATGCGACAGCGCCATAACAACTACGGTGATGGTTGATCAGCCTAATACGAATGTGACTGGTTTAAATGAAACACTTACAGCGACATTGACAGGCGCAACTTACCAGTGGCTCGATTGTTCAAATGGATTTGCACTATTACCCGGCGCAACCAATCAATCCTACACTGCAACTGCGAATGGAAGTTATGCAGTGTCTGTAACTATAAACGGCTGCACGGATACAAGCAATTGTTTTGTAATTTCTTCTGTCGGCATAAATTCACCGCAGGAAAATGCATTTCAAATTTATCCAAACCCTTCGCATGATA
Organism: Bacteroidia bacterium; assembly: GCA_046596275.1. GTDB lineage: Bacteria > Bacteroidota > Bacteroidia > Palsa-965 > Palsa-965. Next base: position 4,205 of record JBKJMR010000656.1, read on the forward strand.
TCGTGAACATCAGCACAGGTGATGCAACAACAGGCACGATAGAGCTGATGGATCTGTCAGGCAAAATAATTTTCAGCAAAACATTTACTGGTTCAACCACGACCATCGATTTATCAGCGTTTGCAAATGGTGTTTATTTTGTAAACATGTATACAGACAAAGGAAAATCGGTAGCACGTTTGGTTAAAGAATAATCGCAGAATAATTAGTGAAGTAAAAGTTCATCAGCAATGGTGGACTTTTTTTATTTTCTTTTTTTTGCGTGAGGGATGGAGGCATTGTTGAAGCTCTCTCGTCAATTTACATTCTCATTTAAGGATCAGGTAAATTGACGAGAAGCGACTGCCGACAGCCCGGCCGTGAAGGAACGTTTTTCCGCGTTTCCTTCACGGCACGCCCACACAACAAAAATCCCCACGCAGATTGCCGCAGAGTTCGCCGATAGAGCACAGATATTATTGTCATCCTACTTCGTCTTACTCTTAACTTAACTCATCGTAGCACGTCCGACCTTCGTCCTTTTAATTCCAGGTTTAGTTGACCACCAACCTTTTCCAACAACCTACCACCTACTTTTTTTCCCAATCACTCCTGAGCTTGTCGAAGGATCACCAATCACCTTTTTCTATTATCTTTATAACCACACGTCAAAACCATCCTCTCCTCATGAAAAAATTTTACTTAAGTCTATGCGCGCTTATGCTTGTGGCTGGAGCTTATGCACAAACAGCTGCTACAACCACACCGGCACCATCGAATTGTTACACCCGCTGGGAAGAAAAATTTGAAGAGCGTGGAGCAACTGAAGTAAAAGACGGAACGTATGATGATATAATTATTTCCGTTCGCTCCGGACCCGATGCACAATGTTACTCGGGAAAAGTAGAAGTGAAAGACGGAAAAATTATTGCCATGCACCGCAGAATGGCAGATGGCTCGTACGAAATTTATAAACCAAAACTGAAATATGAAATTCCGATGACCATCACCAACGGAATCTCAGCCACATTACTCACCATGGACGACGCGCTCATCAACGTCATCTTCCCGAAAACACTAAAGCCGAAAAAAGTAGGCTACACCGCAGCACCCGACCCACCACAAGACTAGGCAGCCGCACAAATGGCGAACGCGCATTTGGTGATCTGGTAATCTGGTAACTGGGTAATTGTTGCGATTAAAAAAATCAAATGAAAAGCGAACGTTTCCGTTCGCTTTTTTCATTGCAATAATTAGCAGCAATAAATTATAATTCTATTCAATACTTTTTTCAATTACCCAGTTACCAGATTACCA
>JBKJMR010000692.1:0-4045 GCA_046596275.1 Bacteroidia bacterium
CCCTGTGAAAACTGCTCACTTATTCTCCTGTTTCCTGATTGTTTCGCTTCCATTATTGATCTTTGTAATAGCACAGAATCAACGTTGGACTATTAAAAAGATCAATAATGGAAGCGAAACAATCAGGAAACAGGAGAATAAGTGAGCAGTTTTCACAGGGAAATTTCAGTGCAGTTTATGATGACTTTGCTGAGACTATTCAATGGCAAATCGTAAGCAACAGCACTATAAAAGGAAAGGCCGCTGTAATTGATTTTTGTAATAAAATGTCCATTGAAATGAGTACAGCAAAACTCACTAATACAAATGTTATTGCTGCTGATGATCGTGTTTCAATAGAAGGCGAATGTGATTTTACCAATGATAAAGGCGAGCCTGAGAAAGTAAAGTATTGCGATGTATATCGCTTTGAAAATGGTAAAATAAAAGAGATTACTTCGTATTTTATAACAGTGAAGCAGTAAAATGGAAATTATTTAATTCTTTATAGTTAACGGTATGAGAAAGCTGAAATTACAAATGCAGATAAGCATAAACGGATTTGTGGGCGGACCTAATGGTGAATTGGATTGGATGAAAGGTGAATGGGATGAGGCATTGCGTAACTATCTTATTCGTTTGCATGAAAATGTCGACACCATTTTGCTTGGAAGAAAGCTTGCGGAAATTTTTATTCCTCATTGGGCGAAAGCTGCAAAGGACACAGCGGATGAAGATTACATCTATGCCAAGCAGATGGCGAAAAGACATAAAGTAGTTTTTTCGAAAACACTAAACTCATCGCCCTGGGAGAATACAGTAATAGAAAAGGATCTTGTGGAAGGAGTGACGAAACTCAAGGAGCAGGCAGGGGAAGATATGATCGTGTATGGCGGCGCAGGTTTTGTTTCTGAATTAATCAGGCATGATTTGATCGATGAGCTGCATCTTTTAGTTGATCCGACAACGATTGCTGAGGGAATGACGATTTTCAGGGATAAAAAGATCTTTCAGCATGTAAAGAGCACTTCATTTTCCTGTGGAACTGTTGTGATTGAATATATGCCATCAGGAAAATAAAGACTTTTTACTTAATGCGTTTGTGTCTTTATTTTTTTTTGCCACTAACAAAATAGGCACTAAGTAAAATCGGGTTCGGCCCTGATAAATTATCGGAATTAGTTCGGAGATGGCAGGAGTTATCCTTGTTGATTTTTTTTTGCGTGAGCGATTGAGTCCCGATAGCTATCGGGATGTTGGAGCTCTTTTTCTTTTTCATTAGGCGGGTTTCGCAAACCCGCCTAATGATAAAAGGAAAAAGCGACTACCGAAAGCGCGACCGTATAGGAACATCCTTCCTGTTTCTATACGGACACGCCCATATTAAAATAGTAAGCGCATTAAACCTTACCTTACATTAAACGTCAAAAGTGCAATGGAGTTCTGATTTTAAACATCCTATTATGAAAAAATTAATCCTGATTTCTGCCATTCTCTTAGGAGGATTCTCTGCAAGGGCTGCTGAAGAAAACGATTCGCTTGGGTTGCCGGGTGATAATCTTGATTTGTTTGGCGTGCTTGATCTTTTTAAGCAATCGGCTACGCTGGAGGAATTTGAGAAAAAATTAAATGATCCTGCGAATGAAATAAATAATCTTGATCTGAATAATGATCAGAATGTAGATTATATCCGCGTGGTGGATCGTGTGGTAGGCGATGCGCATGCGATAGTTTTACAGGTTCCGGTAAGTGCTACTGAAGCACAAGATGTGGCAGCGATAGAGCTTGAAAAATCGGGTGTTGAAACGGCGGATTTACAAGTTGTGGGTGATGAAGAATTGTATGGCGCAGATTATATTGTGGAGGCAAAAGCTGAAGCAGCTACAGGAACGGATGCGCGCTGGAAGGGATTTCGTCCGGTTGGTGTATATGTAAATGTATGGATGTGGCCGGCGGTACGATTTGTTTATGCTCCTGCTTATGTGGTTTGGGTTTCTCCTTATCGTTGGGCGTATTATCCTGTGTACTGGAAACCATGGCGCCCGATCGGATGGCGGATGCATCGTTCGCGTTGTATGCGTTATCATCATGCGCATTATTCATACGGGCATCATCACCGGATGGCGGGCGCACATGCACATTACAACGGACACAGAGTAGGATCTCCGTCGGTGCATAAGCATTATGAAGGTCATCACCAGCGCCACGCGGCAAATAAAGGGCAAAAAAATGCAGCGGGACAAAAGAATGGTGTGCAGAAAAATGGTAATGTTCAAAAGAATGGTGGTGCTCAAAAAGGAAAAGCGCAATCGCAAAACAAACAACAAACTCAAGGTAAACAGCAACAGCATAAACAAGGTGGTGCGCAAAAACAAAAAGCAAGCGCTGGTCCGAAAGGTGGTGGTGGAAATAAAGGTGGTGGAAATAAGGGTGGTGGTGGAAAAAAGGGTAGGTAGGTGAAAATGTTTAAAATGTTTGTTGTTTAAAATGTTTGATGTTGGTGGTTCTGAAAGGGATCACCAATTTTTTTTTCTATGAGAATTTTCCTCGCACGAAAAAACGCACAATGTCAAATAAACAATGAGCAATGAGCAAGGGAAGTAAAAAGGAAATTTGATGGGAGATTTCCTTGGATGAATAATGAACAATGTCAAACTAACAATGTTCAATGAACAAGGGAAGGAAATAGTAATGAAACCCTCAAAGCGTTGCGCACTGGCCGACGCGGCTGCAAACGCTTTGAGGGTTATGGGAGGTTTTCTTTAGAGCGGAATGAACAATGTCAAACAAACAATGAGCAATGAGCAAGGGAATGAAATAGTAATGTTATGCGATATTTTCTTTAGATGCGGAATGAACAATGTCAAACAAACAATGTTCAATGAACAAGGAAAAAATTCAAAACATACCACCAACCTTTTTAACCACCAACTTTCCCTCAACCTTTTTCCCGATCTTTGCACCAATGCAAGGAGCACTCTATACTATTATACATTCTAAATGTCCCAAATGTAATGTTGGAGAAATGTACGCGGACAGCAATATGTACAATCTCAAAAAGCTGGGGCAGATGAAGGTGCAGTGCGAATATTGCAGGCAATCGTTTGAGCCGGAGACAGGGTTTTATTATGGCGCGATGTATGTTAGCTACGGGTTATCAATCATCGCGATGTTTATTCCGGCGTATTCACTTTATTTTCTTTTTGATATCAGCTTCGGTGCGATGCTTGCCGTTGTGCTTGGGATTTATGTTGGTTTTTTCCCGGTGTTTTTCAGAGTCTCGCGAAATATCTGGCTGAGCATGTTTGTGAAATTCAAACCGGAAGAGAAAGTATTGTCGTTGGAGAAAAAAAGATTGGCTGCGCAATAAAATCGCCTTCATTTCAGAGGGTTTCTTATTGCAAATAAACGCGGATTTCTAATTTGGCACTTCATTTGCCATTACTGAGTAAAAAGCCGATATTCGCAATGAATAACTACCCTATGAAACCCGGAAAAATTCTTTTTTCAGCAGCTATTTTGTTCACTTCACTTTTCGTTGCATGTGCACCTGAAGAAGAGCCTACACCTGCCGACGCGCGCGATCTTTATGTTGATTCATGGACAGTGAATGAAAACAGCTCGGAGATTGGTGCTACTTCTTACACGGTTCACATCAATAAAGTGACCACGAATACAACACAAGTTCAGATCGAGAATTTTTATAATATCGGTTTCAGCTTTAAAGCAAAAGTGGATATTGATGGCAGCTCCATGACTATCCCGGTTCAAACCTATAATGGCAACCAGCTTCGCGGTAGTGGTACAAAATCAAGCGCGAATGCAATTAGCATGACGTATTACGTGGACAACGGATCGTCGGTTGATACCTGCACCGCGTCACTTTCACGTCAGTAGTAATTCATCATTTTATTTTTCTCATGATCAGAAACGCAACAAAATGGTTGGCAACGCTTGTAGCTGCTTTCATTTTTTCACTGCCCGCTTTTGCACAATACACTGCTTCCGAAACCAAGTCATTGGCGAAGGCGCAGTCGTATTATGAAAAAAATAAATATGATAAGGC
>JBKJMR010000168.1:0-2935 GCA_046596275.1 Bacteroidia bacterium
AATTGAAACCGTTTTACTCCGTCATCCCGATGTGCTGGAAGCTGTTGTCATTTCAGGAACTGACGCAGATGAATATACCTTGCTTCGCGCATTCATAGCATTACGTCCGAAAGCAGAAGTTTCGCCAATAGAAATAAGACAACATTGCCTCGAGCTGATCCCTGCTTATATGATCCCGGAGCAGATAAATTTCCTCCCCACATTACCCAAAACCTCCAGTGGAAAAATTGATCTCAAGTCACTAGAAAACCTCTAACTCAATTTTGAATCGGTAATCGGTAATTCGTAATCCGTAATCTTTCCCCCTACCCTTCTTCCTCGCCAAAATAAACTTCCAGGTGAAGAAAAGATTCTCCCTTACCACCATTTTCATGTAAGCGAATAAACAACATTCTGCCTTTCCCCATTTTCCATTCTGCGTTATAATAAATATCATCATAGAAAAATGTGCTCGGAACTTTTTTCACAGGCGCATAGTCATCGGTCGGTGGCGCTTGCAATACTGTTGGTTCACCATATGATCTTTGTTCTTCTGCTACAAATTGTTTTGCCTTTTTCAATAAGACCGGGTAAGCGGCTTTATTTGATCCGCCGTATGAATTTCCATTATAGCTATCGAAAGCAAAACCGGCGAGCGCATTATCAATAAACCAAAAATGCCATTCTGAATCACGTCCGCCCAATGTATCTCCCATCATCCAGCAATCAGGAAAATCTTTTACCTGCGATGCAAGCGAAGGCATCAATGCACGAAATTGATTTTTAGTAATGCCGATTTCAAAATCAATTCGCAGCTTGGACCATTTTCCTTCAGCGAAAATTTCAAGAACATAATTTGTAGCTTTTTTCTTTTTGTCACGCGAATCAGCTGGTGCATTGATCATATTTTCAACTTCAATCACCGGGTGAACAAGCACTTTAATTTCAGCATCCGGATTTTTCCATATGGCAGAAAATGAATTCTTATTTCCGCTTCTTGGATTTAATTTCGATTGTTCTGCAGGAGCACCAAAAATATCTGAGTAGTGTCCTGCCAATTCTTCTGCCGCACGAACGAAACGCCAATATTCAGAACTATCTGCTTTGGGAAATTCCGCGCTTGGACCCTGGAAAACAACTGAGCTAAATTGATATTGCTTCACCGAATCCTTCACTGCAACATAACGCGATTCGCCGATCACACCAAGCATGGTATCAGTCCTGTAAATAATGCTCGTCATTGCGTTCAGATCAGGAACAGCCGTGGGAAATTTTTTATGAAATTCCTCCAGGGGCATTCCCGGTTGAAGCTTGTCGAGCTGCGCATTCAAAAACAAGGGTAACAAAACAATGAACGCGAGTAGATATTTTTTCATCAGTAAAGAGATTTGATGAGGAAAATTAGTAATAAATCCTTGACAAGGAATTACCTTAGAGCGGCAGGAATAATATCTGCCTGAGACTATGCATTTTAATTTAAGTGAACGTGAACATGAACTTCGCAAGGCCGCTTTTAGCGCCGGAATAATCTGTCATACGTTGTCTTTTGAAGAAAGTTGGAAAATTGCTGCCACTCAGGGACTTGTTGCGTGTATTGTACCCGAAGAATTTGGCGGACCTGCATTAAGCGCGATCGAAACGGCCATTTCTATTGAGGGATTTTCTGAAGGCTGCAAAAATGGCGGATTTACTTTTTCAATGTCGGCACATTTACTTGCAGGGTTAGTTCCCGTGGTGAAACATGCTTCTGCTGAAATTAAAAAAAGAATTCTGCCACAAGTTGTAAATGGAAATTACATTCTCGCCAATGCAATGACGGAATCCGGTTCGGGAAGCAATGCATTCGGAATGAAAACAACTGCGAAAGCGGATAGTGATGAATTTATCCTGAACGGCACAAAAACATTCTGTACAAATGCATCCATTGCCAATGGAATTTTAGTTTATGCATTGACAGATGAAACAAAAGGTTTTTTTGGCGGCATCACTTGTTTCCTTCTTGAAAAAGGTAAGCACGATTACAAATGCGGCAAACCTTTATTGAAAAACGGACTGCATTCTTCTCCGCTGTGTGAAGTTTTCCTTACTGATGTTCGTGTATCAAAAGAAAATATCATTGGCAAAACCGGTTCGGGCGTAATGGTATTTCTTGAATCGATGAATTGGGAACGCACTGTGATGTCGGCGATGCATACGGGAACGATGCTGCGCTTGTGTACACTTTCGCGTAATTATGTGAAGGCGCGTTTGCAGGGAGAACATGCTTTGGAAAAACACCAGGCTGTGCAATTCCGTTTGGCAGAAATGTTTCTGAATGCGGAGATTTGCAAATTACAAGCATACAAAGCCGCAAAAATGATTGATGCCGGAATTGATGTTACTGCTTCAGCGGCACGGGCAAAAGTTTTTTCAAGTGAAGCATTAAATGCTGTTGCGAAAGAAGCGCTTGTATTGCATGGTGCAAATGGATTTACTGTGGATTATGGAATTGGCGAAATCATTGCGGATGCACAGGCAGCATTAATTTATTCCGGGCCGAATGATGTGTTGAGGAATTTGATTGCTTCGCGGCTGTAAAAGGGGGAGCGAATTACGAATGAAAACGAAATTACGAATCATGTTATGAAAATTTCCATAAGCATGAAACGCGTATTCATTTTTTGCGTGAAGCCTGCCTGCCAACACGCATGCTAGTGCTGCTGCAGGCAGGGATAGCAGTGAAAAGCCCGCACCATGGAGGGACATCCTTCATGTCTCCTTCAGGGGAGGACTTGCAACGGATAGCCTGCCCGCACGCCCAAATAAATAGTGATGAAATCATAAACTGAATTACGTTAGGATTCAAATAATCTTCCCCAAAATATTCCTAATTTAGAATCGGCTAAACACCCTCCCTCTTATGTCAGGCAAACTTTACGATTTTATTATTATTGGCGGCGGTCCAACCGGTTCGTCT